>JAJYJD010000091.1 GCA_021789755.1 Bacteroidota bacterium | reverse complement strand
ACATAAGGAACTGGCATTGCAGACTGCGCTCGAATCAATTGTCCTGTTGAAAAACGAAAATCACTTGCTGCCGATATCCAATCATTTGAAATCAATCGCCGTCATAGGTCCGAATTCGGCGGTATGTCAATTCGGTACTTACAGCGGAATCTCTGCCGACTCGATAACTCCGTTACAAGGAATAAAAAATCAAGTCTCTCCGGGGACGAGGGTCCTTTATGCAAAAGGCTGTGGAATATGGTCGACGATTCAGTCGAAGTATTTGACACCGGCCGGTGGGAAGCAAGGACAACACGGTTGGAAAGGAGAATATTTCGGCAATAAATTTTTGTCTGGGAAACCGGTCCTGGTACGAATCGATAAACAGATCAACTTCAATTGGCGATGGGGAACTCCAGCTGGAAATATACATAGAAATGATTACTCCGCTCGATGGACAGCAACGCTGATTCCTCCTGTGTCAAGGACATATCAGTTCCAAATGAACACTGATGACGGCGGTCGACTTTATATTGCCAATAAGTTACTCATCGAGGAATGGCACGATCAGTCGCCGCATACCTACACTGCGTCGATCAAACTCAAAGCGGGACAGCCATACGATATCAAAATGGAATATTTCCAGGACAACGACAATGCTTGTGCGCATTTGGGCTGGGATTACGAACCCTCGATAGAGCAAGCCGCAAAAGTTGCGAGTCAAGCCGACCTGGCAGTTTTATTCGTTGGTGAAGATAGAAGCGTGCAGGAAGAAAGCCATGATCGGTCCCGTCTAAGGTTGCCGGGTGTCCAGGAGAATTTGATCAAATCGGTATACAGGGCTAATCCCAGAACGGTGGTTGTCTTGATCAACGGTGCTCCGCTGTCGATTGACTGGACGAAGGCCAACGTCCCAGGGATAATCGAGGCCTGGTATCCGGGGGAAGAAGGGGGCAAAGCAATTGCAGATGTGATATTCGGCGACTACAATCCCAGCGGAAAACTGCCGATAACATTTTATAAATCCGTTGCGCAGCTGCCACCGTTTTACAATTACGATATAAGAAGGGGCAGGACTTACATGTATCTGATTGGAAAGCCGCTGTTTCCTTTCGGATACGGACTGAGTTATACAAAATTCAAATACAGCAACCTGGAAATAAGCCCGAAAGTCATCAGTTCTACCGGAAAGGTCTATGTTAAAGTGGATGTGCAGGATGCTGGCAATCGCGCGGGCGACGATGTTGTTGAATTGTATGTCCACGATACCACACCCGGACTCAACCGGCCTGTGGAAGAACTTGAAGGATTCCAAAGGGTAAATCTTCATCCCGGCGAAAGGAAAAGAATCGAAATTGTTCTTACCGCAAGCCAGCTCGCGTTCTACCACGGCAGCTTGAAAAGATGGGAAGTCAAGCCTGGTAAGTTCAACGTAATGATCGGCAACTCATCGGCCGACATAAGATTGACCGACTCCTTCGAAGTAACGAAGTGAGAATGTCCAAATATCAATTGCCTGGAGAAGAAATGCTTCGTGCTCACGTCATCCATAGCCTTTCAGTTTCGCCTGCAAAGCATCGCGGTTCGGTGCTTGCTTTCAGCGCGGTGGTTCTGTTCACCGCGTCGGCCGTATCTTTTGCTGCCGGACGGTCCGTAACTTCTCGTAAGACCGATTCCGCACCTTATCTACACCAGAGGCTTCCGATCAAGGAACGTGTCACCGATCTCCTGAGCCGCATGACTCTCAGTGAAAAGATCGGCCAGATGTGTCAGTATTCCGGGGTTACTTCCGATTCGAAGAAGCTGGCGAGAGAGGGCCTGGTCGGGTCCTTTCTCAACGTTGTCTCGCCGAAGGAAATCTACGAGCTCCAGACCGCCGCCGTCAAGGAATCGAGACTGGGGATACCGATACTATTCGGACTTGACGTCATCCACGGCTATTCAACGATCTTTCCGATACCGCTTGCCCAGGCGAGCACCTGGGATCCCGGGCTCGTGAAGCGATGTGCGGAGGTCTCAGCCGAGGAAGCCCATTCACAGGGAATCAGGTGGACTTTCTCTCCGATGGTCGACATTGCCCGCGACCCGAGATGGGGGAGAATTGCCGAAGGAGCGGGAGAAGATCCTTACCTCGGGATGGTGATGGCACAGGCGTATGTACGCGGGTACCAGGGCGACAGCCTCTCCCCTCGAAGCGAGCTGTTGGCGTGCGCCAAGCACTATGTCGCTTACGGCGCAGCGGAAGGAGGCCGCGACTACAACACTGCTGACGTTTCGCAAATAACGTTGCGCGATATCTATTTACTGTCGTTCAAGGCCGCGATCGACGCCGGCGCCGGAACGATTATGAGTGCGTTCGATGATCTCGACGGCGTGCCGGCGAGTGCCAATCCCTTCACGCTCAAAACAATACTGAAGGGGGAGTGGCACTTCAAGGGGTTCGTCGTCAGCGATTGGGATGCCGTCGGCGAACTTATCGATCAAGGCATTGCCTGCGACTCTGCAGAGGCGACCCAGAAAGCGGTCGAAGCGGGCGTCGACATGGATATGGTCGGTCCGTATCACGATCATCTGGAGGCGCTGGTTAAGTCAGGCAAGGTGCCCATTAGCGTGATAGACGACGCGGTTCGCAGGATCCTGCGGGTCAAGTTCAAGCTGGGACTTTTCGAACACCCCTACGTCGATGTCAAAAAAGCGGAGACATCGCTCATGCTTCCGAAGTATCTCAAATTAGCTCGGCAGGAAGCACGCGAAGCTATCGTGTTGCTTAAGAATGAAAATCACATCCTGCCTCTGAGCAAGGACATGAAGTCCATTGCCGTCATTGGTCCGCTTGCCGACGACAAGCATGATATGCTCGGCTGTTGGTATTGCCAGGGAAGACCGGGTCGGGTCGTCAGCCTGCTCGACGGGATCAAGGCAAAACTATCACCGCAAACAAAGTTGTACTATGCTAAAGGATGTGGAATCACCGACACTTCGACTGCGGGATTTGCCGGTGCATTGGAGGCGGCGAAGAAAGCCGATGTTGTGGTCTTGGCCGTAGGCGAAAGCGGCACCATGACGGGTGAAGCTGAGTCGCGCGCGTTTTTGAATATTCCTGGAGTCCAGGTTAAGCTTGTCAAGCAAATAGTGGCCCTCGGCAAACCTGTCGTGGAGGTTTTGATGAGCGGACGGCCGCTTTCAATCTCATGGTCGTCCCGGCATGTGCCCGCGATTCTCGAAACCTGGTTCCTCGGAACCGAGGCAGGAAATGCGATAGCGGATGTCCTGTTCGGCGACTACAATCCGAGCGGGAAGCTCACTGCAACATTTCCGAGAACCGTCGGGCAGGTCCCGATCTTCTATGACCACATGAACACCGGTCGTCCCCCCTCGCGGACAAACCATTATTCGTCGAAGTACATAGATCTGCCGATAGGTCCCCTGTATCCTTTCGGTTTCGGACTGAGTTACACGGAATTCAAGTTTTCAAATCTTCGGGTAAAGCACGATCCGAATGTTGCTGATGGATTCATCGTTACGGCGGACGTGAAAAACATCGGCAAACTAGCCGGAGTGGAGGTCGCGCAGCTCTACATCCGGCAAAGGTGCGCCTCAGTCACGAGACCTGTCGAGCAGCTCGAAGGTTTTAAACGAGTGGAAATTGAGCCGGGTCATACCAATACGGTGAGGTTCAAACTGACACCGTATGAGATTTCCTTCATCAATGCCCACATGAAGCGCGTTATCGAGGCAGGCAGCTTGGAAATAATGGTCGGCGGAAGCTCGGCGAGCCACACCTCGACGAAGGTGAATATTCCATGCTCCATACCTGTCGGCGAAAAAGTCCAAATCCAGGAATGACTCTAAGCCGGCCGAGTAGATTACATCAACGGCTAACTCGACTCTCACATGACCCTTAGGTGAATCTCTCTCCTGTCGACGTCACTGGTTCTCGTGCGGCGCACCATGATCTACGGTTCCAATAAAGAAGCTGGTCGTTGTGTCCATGTGAACGGAATTAGACTTTAGCATGAGGTGTACGGCAGCGGGCATCTTCTTCTCCTGATGCACGGCAATGGCCGATCGATATACGACCTTCGTCACCAACCGCCGGAGTACGCGAAGCAATTCATGGTCATTGCCGCCGTCAGCCGCGTTCAAGGAAGGTCGTTGGACTTTTGTAACTCGCTAACATTCGATCTTATGGCGTCCGATATAGTGTGTCGTTTGGATTCGCTTCACGTCGACAGTACTGCATGGTCGGATGGAGCGACCGTGGGATTATCGGCCTCAAGCACGCTCTCGATTTTCCGGACATGGTAGCGAAGCTTGTATCGCACGGCGCCAGCTTCGTTGCACACTCCACTGCGCTCCCTGCGCGGATGATTTAAGATATGAGGCGGACAGCGGTCGATCGCCTGGACGCGTTCACACAGAGGGGATCCTCGAGTATTCTTCCCTTCCTTCGAGAACAGGATTAATATTCGACAAGCTCACCCATCTCGATCTCTTTCATCCCAACTTCAGGATCGAACAGCCGGGAGAGACAGTCGCTCCGACGCTTGTGATGGCGGGCGACCACGACCTGATCAAGGCCACCCATGCTCTCCGGCTGTTTCACACACTCAAGCACGCACAGCTAGCTCTGCATCGCTCCGGATGTCGATCACGGTTTGCTGCAAGAGCGTCCTGCGCTTGCCAAGCGGATCATAATCGAATTCCTCGCGGAGCTCAACAGGGAAGTTGACCGGCTGCGGGCGCCCGCCGCCACGAAAGCGGACGAGGGTGCGTGTTAGCGGTAACAAAGGGAGCAACTCAAAACGGTTCCGGCGTCACTTGCGTGTTCATTTTTCTCTTGACAAACAGAAGCGAAACTATTAACATGTGATGTAAACGTTTACATTGCATATTTTGAACGAACAAAAGGTGCAGCTAATTTGACCGTGGGTATCAAGGAAGTAGCGAGGAAAGCGAACGTGTCGATCGCCACGGTTTCCCGCGTTCTGAACGGCAGCGACTCCGTCAAGGAAAAGACGAAGCGGAGGGTCATGTCGGTGGTCGGTGAACTCAACTATGTGCCTCATGCGATCGGCCGGGCGCTCATTACCCACAGAACTAATCTTCTCGGCGTAATTCTCCCTGATGTACACAGCGAGTTTTTCTCCGAGCTGATCCGCGGAATAGACCAGGCGGCCAGGGAACGCTCATATCACATCATCCTGTCAAGCACGCACAGCAACAAGAAAGAAATTGAATCAATGCTCGGTGTGATGCAGGGCGGTCACGTCGACGGTTTGATCGTGATGTCTCCCCATTTAAGTGCAGACGGAGTGCTGAAGCGGCTCGCGCCAAGGTCGAAGCTTGTATTTGTCAATACCTACACGGATGGAAACGGATTCGTTTCCGTATCCATAGACAATTTCAACGGCGCATTTCAGATGATTCGCCATCTTGTTGTCGCTCACGGCCACAAGAGAATCGCCATATTAAAGGGTGAGGAAAGCAATTTCGATGCTCGAGAACGATTCAACGGCTATGTTGGGGCGTTGAAGAAATATGGACTGAGGCGGGTTCTCGAACTGGAGATAACCGGTAACTTCACCGAGGAATCCGGCTACGACGGCATGATGAAGATATTGAAACTGAAAACTAAACCATCGGCGCTTTTTTGTGCCAACGACTCAATGGCGCTCGGTGCTCTGAGGGCGATGCACGAGAAAGATATAATTGTTCCCGGTGAAATTGCACTCGCCGGTTTTGACGATATTCCATCTGCGCGATATGTTTTACCGGCTCTAACTTCTGTTCACGTGCCTATATACGAAATGGGCACTCTCGCGGTAGAACATTTGTTAAACGGAGTAAAAGCCATGGATGGCATGAAAGGGATAAGAAAGGTGTTGACAACTTCAATCGTTATAAGGGAATCGTGCGGATGTTCATTGAAGTCCGATGAGGAAGTCAGTGAGAAGGCATGACTCCGATGCAGTGGACATCTTGGGGCGTCACAGGGACTCAGGTTCATGTGGTGAACGCGGCATGTCGATAAGCAAACACGGGAAATCGAGAAGAGTAGCCATGAAAGAGTATACATTTGTATTCTTGGTGTGTCTGACGTTTTTGATCCCAACCGTCGGTTTGGCCTGGCCTCTGAATCAGACAAACGGATTTGCCCACCATCCGAATGATCAGTCGCAATTGAGACCTTATCTGTACGAGCGGAACGAAATTGCCTCTGAATCGGCCGCTCCGCAAGGGAAAGAGAAAAGTCAGCAGGGCAATGCCGAAATTTCAGGCAAGGTCTCGGACGCAGGGACAAATGACCCACTGATTGGTGCAACCGTGGTGTTGAAGGGAACAAGTCTTGGGGTGCCGACAAATCTGAACGGGGAGTACACGATTAAAGCCATACCGTCCGGAACATATACGCTGCGAGTGATGTACGTCGGGTACACTACACGAGATATTAATGTAGAAATAAGCGGAGGAGCGAAGCTTGTTGAAAACGTAAAGCTGCAGGCAGTTGGTTTGCGCGGGAAGGAAGTAGTTGTCACAGTTCAAGCGAGCGGGCAAAACTCGGCGATAAACCAGCAGCTGTCCTCAAACAAAATAGTGAACGTTGTGTCTGCCGCTAAGATTCGGCAGCTACCGGACGCTAATGCTGCCGAGTCTGTCGGCAGACTTCCCGGCGTTTACCTGCTCAGGCAGGGAGGGCAAGGATACGAGGTCGCCATCGACGGGTTAGAGCCTAAGTACAATCAGGTTCAGATCGACGGAGTACAAATGGCTGCAACCAGCAGCAGCAATCGGTCAGTGGACATGAGCATGATATCATCCAACATGCTCAGTGGAATCGAAGTTTACAAAACAATTACGCCCGACATGGATGCAGCTGTTCTGGGCGGAGTTGTTAACTTCCAAATCAGGGAGGCGAAACAGACGCCTGAAGGGGCACCGGAAATAGAATTATCGTCACAGGGAGGATACGAAGGTCTACGAAGTCAATTCGGCGATTACAATTTTTCCGCCACTGTCGGCGACAGGTTTTTGGATCAGCGGCTTGGAATTCTCGCGCAAGCGGTTGTCGATCGGGAAAACTTGTCGAGCGATCAGTTAGGGGCAAGCTATATTCTCGTGTCAAAGAATCCTGGCGTGAATAATCCTTTGCTTCTTACCGATCTCACCCTCAGCTTTCTTCCCAGTATCACGCACAGGTACAACGGAACTATCAATATAGATTACACGCTGCCCGAGGGTAAGATTGATTTCATGAACTTCTTCAGCGGAAGCAATACAAATACTCAAACGATCAGCCAGGATTACAACCTTGAGGTAAACCAGATTATCGACAGAGCAGCTTACTCACCCGGGCAGCTTGATGTTATGACAAATCTTCTTGACATCAAAGAACAGGTGCTGTCGTTCGGTCTTGATGCGAAGATCTCTCACTCGCTCTCAGAGAATATTTCTCGCGGAGGCTGGGGGGTGACTTTCCAGGAGTACCCCGCGAACCTGGGTACCGTCTCAGGGGCACTGCCACCGCAATCGATTGCGCAGGCCGCTTTGCCCAAACTTGACCCGCAAATCATGCAACTCTTGAATATCAACACCAGCAACAATAACACAATGCAGAGAAATATCACTGGGTCTATCGATATCACGAGAAACATAATTGTATCCGATTTAGTCTCGGGGATTCTAAAGTTTGGAGGAAGCTATCGTTACACACATCGGTCTTACAGTGCCAACGGGGCGGGCGGCGGCTTAGGTTTCGACGCCTCAACGACCGTGTACAGCGCAATCATTCATGCTTATCCATGGATGGCGAAGCCTCCCTACAGTCTCGATCCGACGAAGAGCGCAACGCTTCCCATAACTGTGTTCGAAGATCCGAATTTCAGCTACGGCAATTTCCTTAATGGCAGCTACACGATGGGTCCTGCAACAAATCTCGACTTCTTATCAGAAATAGTGAATTTCGTCTATCAGGGAGCTGCTAAAGCCGGCTGGCAGTCATGGGGTTTCTCTCCTGACCCTTATGGCAACATTGCGAACAATTATTCCGGAAATGAGGATGAAAGTGCCGCTTATGCCATGGCAACAGTTAATATAGGACCTCAAATAACACTTATAGGTGGAGCTCGATACCAGGGCCTCGCAACATCATACCGGACCGCAAGGATTTCTAACGCAAACCAGATTATCTATTATCCGAGTGTTTATCCTCATCAGGATACTACAATTGACCAGTATCACGGTTATTTACTGCCTGACGTGAGCTTGATGTACAAGCCGCTTTCATGGTTCATCGCACGACTGTCCTATACCAATACACTATCCTACCCGGACTTTACTGCCATCATACCGACAATCGACATCTTCCCGGCAAACGCCTCAGTTACCTGGAACAACTTCGCATTACAACCAGCTCATTCGAGGAATTATAACTTACAGCTCTCGTTCTTTGATAACACCATCGGACTGCTTACCGTCGGCGGATTCCTGAAGAGAATCGATGATATGATATTCGCACAGAGCAGTTTTATCTCTAATCCGTCTAAGTATCCAGGGCTACCTCCCACTACGGAAGGCTTTCAATTGAACACCTTTTTGAACAACCCTAATCGGGTTGACGACTATGGTGCATCGCTCGATTGGCAGACGCACTTCTGGTATTTGCCCGGATTGTTGAGCGGATTGGTGTTCAACATCAATTACACGCATATATTCTCGAGTGCGAAATACCCGTATACGTTGACCAAGCCCGGAGTTTATCCCACTTTCATACCAACACACGTGGACACGTTCTATACCGACCGCCTACTAGACCAGCCCGATAACATCGTTAATCTATCCGTCGGGTATGATTACCAGGGTTTCTCTGTCCTTGTGTCCATGATATACCAGGCGAATGTATCGACCGGAACGGATCAGTACCCGGAGCGTCGTCCCGCGAAACTTTCATATCTGCGTTGGGACTTGACGGCGAAACAAAATCTTCCTTTGCCCGGTCTGGTCGTTTACCTGAACCTAGTTGATCTCAACAATGCAAGTGATACTTATGTGGTTCAAGGAAACGGTTTCCCTACGTCTCAGAGTGTTTATGGCACGGTGGCACAATTAGGACTTAGATGGAGTTTACAGTAGCGCACATGACAAACAGCAAGGTTATTCGATCCGTTAAGGGATGGTTTAAAGGGCTAAAAGTATAATTATATGCAGACTACTTTCCTGGCGAGTAAAACATTGAGAAGACTCAATGAGGGAAAGCAGGAGTATTTACAAACAAAAAATGATGTCTGGCAGAGATTCTGCCAAGCACCAAAAAACCAAAGGAGGAGAAGCATTATGAAAAAAGTACTCACCATAATGTTACTGACGACAATTTCGACACTCTTTTTAGTGCCGAGCTCGTCGTTCGCCCAAACGTCATCCGACACTCTTTATGTGTCCGCGATGCCGCCGGGAAATATCAACAACGTCATCGCAGGGGATACCACGGCAACAGGAGCCCGGAAGGATCCCAACAGGGTGTACGTACTGCAGCAAACCGGAACCGTGGACACGACATATTTCTTTACCGCTACGATTAACATGCTTAACAATTTCAGCGGTGTGACCCTGACTATAATAGGAAAGAACAATCCCAATACCGGTATGCCCCCGGTGATTGAACCGTTTATCCTTAACGACAACTCAACGCCCGCTCCATTCACCGAATGCAGGACGGGGAACATTAGCGTCGATAATCTCTACTTCCTGGGCAAGCGCACCGACGGATTGATAAGTTCGGGAAACAACAGATTCTTTGACGGAACTCCAGTGGATTCGTGGCTGCGAATTAATCACTGCGTGTTCGATGAATTCACCAAGGAATCCGACGCCATAATTAGTTACGGCGGTGATAGTAACAGCTTCTATATTAATAATACTGAATTCCGAAATTTACAGGATCGAGCCTTCTGGCAGCCTACTGTTATATTTGCCGAAGCTGCTGACACTCTGGAGCTCGTCAACAACACTTACTTCGGCATCGGGATTGGGATATGGGGTAATGATAATCTTGGTTATTTCAAATTTCAACACAACACAATGGTGGGATGTGCCTGGTGGCCTTTCCGTATATATCAGGTTGACACCGCACTCATTTCGGACAACATATTCTATGGCACCTACGCAGGGGGTCTGGATTCCGCTTCAATTAAGTACGGTGGGCTGGGGAATGAAGCTCCATCGGTAATATCACTTGACTCACTCTTCCAATTTGGCTTGCCACCATACAACGAAACTGAGGCGGGCAGACATATCGTTGTAGAGAACAATGCCTATTTCTGGCCAAAAGGAATTGATTCCACTATTGCGGCAATGAATGACACCGCCAAGAATAAGATCGTTCCACCCGTGTGGATGAACAGTCAGACAGCAGCGATGTTTTCGAACAAAACAGCCTGGCCGGGTTTGAGTGAAGCAAACAATGACAGTGCTGATCCGGGGTTTTCACCGAGCATCGTGAACCCGATGGTTGCCAGCTTGGACTCGTTCACCGTGGCACGTTGGAACGGATCGGTTTCCACTTCTCCTCTCTGGAGGCAGTTCATAACCAATCCCGCAAACGTGTTCGGGCCGGTTGCGAAGAACTGGGCGACAACCCAGGGATATCCGGTTCCGGAGAATTTCGCATATTCAAACGCAACCCTTAAGACTGCAGGCACGGGCAGTTACTCTTTGGGTGACCTGAACTGGTATCCGGCTCAGCTCAAGGAATGGGAAGCCGGGCAGACTGTGAACGCGGTCAAACAGACTAAACCGGAGATTCCGGCCGAATTCAACTTAAGTCAGAACTACCCGAATCCATTCAACCCTTCGACGGAAATCAAAGTAAGCCTTGTCAGGCCGGGGATCATGAGCCTTACGATTTACAATGTCCTCGGACAGGTGGTTAATGTGGTTGATCAGGGCTACAAACCCGCTGGAACATACACCTACAATGTCAACATGGACAAGTACGCAAGCGGTGTTTATTTCTATTCGCTGCGCGAAGGTTCGAACTTATTGACGAGAAAAATGCTTTTGCTTAAGTAACAGCAGACATGGAGGCGAGGCAAGTTTGCTTCGCCTCCATGATGATTTGATCGACTTACGGCAGTCTGAGAAAAATGGGATCGGGACAATTTCAGAGTCCCGAAAAGCACACGGAAAACGCCGCCCTGAACAGGTTCGTTGGGGGACCTGCCCCGATGAAAATCAGGTTACCAAGAGGAAAGAAAGAAGGCTCCAGGGATTAGGCACTTGAAAAAGTTGGAAGATGCGGAAAGAGAACTATTCTAACATCATGCCCCTCGCTTCCAGATTCTTGTTTTTGAATTTGACTTACAATTTTCGACCTTTAATATAGAAATGACACTTTTCGATTCTAAGTACGGCTATTTTTCTGATGATGGTACAGAATACGTTATAAAGACTCCTCGCACCCCGCGGCCCTGGGTAAACGTAATCAGCAACGGAGACTACGGTTTGGTCGTTTCCCAAAACGGGAGCGGTTACAGTTGGCGAACGCATGCCGGGCTCAACCGCATCACAAGATGGGAGCAGGATCTTATAAAGGACGAATGGGGAAAATATATATACATCCGGGATGCGGCGGGCGGAAAAATCTGGTCGGCCGGTTGGAAGCCTGTTTGTGCCGAACCAGAGTCCTATCGCTGCCGGCATGGGATCGGCTATTCCGTGATTGAATCTGTCAACGAGAGGATTGAAAGCTCGTTTCTGATGTTCGTGCCTAACGATGAGCCGCTGGAGGTATGGAAACTCACGTTAAGGAATTTGGACTCATCACCCCGGCGGCTCAGCCTGTTCACTTACATGGAGTGGGGGCTGGGTGCGGCGCCAGACTGGCACCGGGAATTTCACAAATGTTTCACGTCGACCGAATTTGCGCCTCAGTTGAATGCGATTCTTGCCGAGAAGCGCCTCTGGGAAGTCCCCACCGAAAACGGACATTGGAATACCGACTGGCCCTACATTGCTTTTCACTCTTCAAGCGTCATGGCTGCCGGGTATGATGGAGACAAGGAGTCCTTCCTCGGGATGTATGGCAGCATCAGGAACCCCGCATCAGTCCAGGCC
>JAJYJD010000090.1 GCA_021789755.1 Bacteroidota bacterium | reverse complement strand
GATAAATGGTACCGAGGACGAGCAGATCCCCCGGAAGTACGCGCTGGAATTATACGCGAAAGCGAAGCAGCCGAAAACGCTCGTTTGGCTCGAAGCCCATCACGTAAACCCGCGCAATGTCGAGCTGACAAGGTTGATCGTCGCCACTCTGAAAAGTGAACTCGTGAAGATGGGAGTCCTTACCGACCAGAATTGAGAATTTGGCAACCCCCAAATCGAGATCCTCAACGCTTTCCATTTTGATTCGTTTGAATTTCCCCATCATCACAGCTAAATTGATTGAAAACACAGTGGAATGACAGGTCAGGAACTTCTTGAAATTCTGAAACATAAAGTCCTCGTGTTTGACGGAGCAACGGGAACGAGCTTGCAGATGCAAAATCTTTCGGCCGCTGATTTCGGCGGCGAGAGTCTTGCGGGCTGCAACGAGTACCTTAACATCTCGAAGCCTGAAGCGCCCGAGAAAGTCCATCGCGGGTTCCTCGAAGTCGGCGTGGACGTCATCGAGACTAATTCATTCGGCGCTACATCGGTCGTGCTTGCTGAGTACGGACTGGCCGATAAATCCTACGAGATAAACAAACGCGCCGCTCAGATTGCACGCAAGACTGCAGACGAGTACTCAACACCGGAGTATGGGCGCTACGTTGCCGGTTCGATGGGCCCGACAACGAAACTCCCTTCACTCGGCCACATCGAATTCGACGCCATGCGCGAGTCCTACAAAGTGCAGGTCAGAGGACTCGCAGACGGCGGTGCGGATTTGCTGATTGTCGAGACCTGCCAGGATCTCCTTCAAACCAAGGCGGCACTGGCGGCCATTCACGAGTATATCGAAGAAACCGGCAACCGGATTGCGGTAATTGTTTCCATCACTATCGAGACGATGGGAACCATGCTCATGGGTACGGAAATCTCCGCCGCCCTCACGACAATAGAGCCGTACGACATCGTTACGGTTTTCGGTATGAACTGCGCGACGGGGCCGAAGGAGATGGAAGAAAATGTCCGATTCCTCTGCGAGAATTCTCCGAAGCCGGTCTTTGTCATGCCCAACGCCGGGCTTCCGGAAAACATCGGTGGGCAGGCCTGCTACCATCTGACGCCTGACGAACTCGAGTTTTGGATGAAGAGATTCGTCACCGAGTTCGGTGTCAGCATAATCGGGGGCTGCTGCGGGACCACGCCGGACCATATTTCCAGGCTCGTGAAAGTCGCATCTCAGGCGTCACCGAAACCGAGAGAGATTTCCTATGCCCCGTCGGTTGCGTCGATCTATTCGAGCGTAGCGCTCCATCTCGACCCGCCCCCCGTAATTGTAGGCGAAAGGTGCAACGCGAACGGATCCAGGAAATTCAAGGAACTCCTCCTCGCCGAAGATTACGACGGCATGGTACAGCTGGCTAAGGAGCAGATCAAAGAAGGTGCACATATACTCGATCTTTGTGTTGCGTACGTCGGCAGAGACGAGGTTCGTGACATGCGCGAAGTAATGAATAGGTTCAATACGCAGGTCGCGCTTCCACTTATGATCGATTCGACTGAATACCAGGTAATCGAAGAAGCTTTGAAGCGTTGCGCCGGGAGGGCGATAATAAACTCCATCAATCTTGAAGATGGCGAAGAGCGCATGAAAAGAGTCCTGCCGCTCTGCAAAAAGTACGGCGCCGCAGTCGTTGCGCTGACTATAGATGAAGCCGGAATGGCGAAGACGCGGGGGAAGAAGCTTGAAGTCGCAAGGCGAATACGCGATCTCGCGGTGAACAAATACGGAATGCGCGAGGAGGACCTCATATTCGATACTCTGACGTTCACGCTCGGGTCGGGTGACGAAGAATTCCGCAAAGCCGGCATAGAAACCATCGAGGCGATCAGGCTGATAAAACATGAATTCCCGCGGACGCATACGCTTCTTGGCGTCTCAAACGCGTCATTCGGACTAAATGCGCACTCGCGTCACGTTCTGAATTCCGTCTTCCTCTACTACGCAATCGAAGCAGGACTCGACCTCGCGATCGTGAACGCCCAGAAAATCATGCCGCTCTACAAGATCGATGAACGGGGCAGAGAGATATCCCGCCAGCTGATATTTGATGAAAGAAAGTTCGAGGTCGCCGCGAGCTGATGACCGAACTTAGATGTATATATGATCCGCTTGTGGAGTTGATGAATTACTACGCGGCAGCGAAGCCCGGTGCCAGGAAGGAAGACGCCGCGGAGTTGCTGAGTCTCGAGGAGAAGCTTAAGAGGCGGATCGTCGACGGCGACAGGGTCGGGATTGACGGCGATCTGAAGAAGGCACTCGACAAGTATCCGCCACTTCAAATCATAAACGAAATCCTGCTCGACGGTATGCGCGTAGTCGGCGAATTGTTCGGCAGCGGCCAAATGCAGCTCCCGTTCGTACTTCAGTCGGCCGAGACGATGAAGACGGCAGTGAAATACCTCGAACCGTTCATGGAACGTGTGGAAGGGCTGCAGAAGGGGACGATAGTGCTCGCCACGGTGAAGGGAGACGTGCACGATATCGGTAAAAACCTCGTCGACATAATTCTAACGAACAACGGTTATAAAGTGATAAACCTCGGCATAAAAGTTCCCATCGAGACCATTATAGAGGCTGCCGAGTCGAACTCTGCCGATGCGATCGGGATGAGCGGTCTGCTTGTAAAGTCCACCGTCATCATGAAAGAAAATCTCGAGCAGATGGACCTGCGCGGCTTGAGGATTCCTGTCGTGCTCGGCGGCGCCGCTCTTACAAGGAAATATGTGGAGCGGGATCTGAGGAAGGTTTATAACGGCTATCTCTCCTATGCCAACGATGCGTTCGACGGCCTGCACTTCATGGAGGACATCAAGTCGGGAAAGGTCGACGTTGCCGAGCTGAAGGATGTGACGACCGCATCGTCGGCGCTGAACAAGACGCTCGAGTTGAACAGGAAGGATTCCGCGAGGGCCGGAACTGAAAGCGAAGCCGCAATGCCCGTTCGAAGCAAGGTCAGCAGAAGTGTGCCTGTTCCGACTCCGCCGTTCTACGGCAGCACGACGATTACGGACATCAAACTCGAAAAAATCTGGGAATACCTGAACGAAGTTGCACTCTTTCGCGGGCAATGGCAGTTCTCGAAGAAGGGAAAGACGGAGGATGAATACAGAAGGACACTGGAGGCCGAAGTCTTCCCGGTTCTTGCCGAGCAGGAACTCAGGGTCAAGCGTGAGAGGCTGTTCGAGCCCAAGGTCGTTTACGGTTATTTCCCATGCCAATCGTCCGGCGACGACCTGATAATTTACCGCCCGGTCGGCGAAGAAGATCCGCACAACAAATGGAGCACAGTAAAGCCAGGCAGTCTGAGTTCCGACAAAGTAACGGAATGGCTGAGATTCACTTTTCCCCGCCAAAGGGATGACCGGTTTCTCTGCATCTCCGATTATTTCAGGCCTGTCGAGTCTGGAGATTTTGACTTGATTTCCGTCCAGGCAGTCACGATCGGGCCTAAGGCGAGCGAATTCACTAAACATTTGTTCGAGGCCGCGAATTACCAGGATTACCTTTATATGCATGGATTGAGCGTTGAAAGTGCGGAGGCTCTCGCCGAATACTGGCACAAAATCGTCCGGACAGAACTTCGCATCGATGCCAACGACGCAAAAGATATGAAGAGGCTCTTCTCCCAGGGTTACCAGGGGTCGAGATATTCGTTCGGGTATCCGGCCTGTCCGAACCTCGAAGACCAGGCGAAGCTTTTCGAACTCCTGCGTCCCGAGAGGATCGGTGTTACCCTCACGGAGGAATTCCAGCTTGTTCCCGAGCAGAGTACGACAGCGATCGTGGTACACCATCCCGAAGCGAAATACTTCAACATCAAGTAGCAGATGCTCAAGAATTTATCGATAAAGAATTATGCCCTGATAGACGAACTCGAGATTCAGTTCGGTACAGGGCTCAATATAATCACGGGAGAAACGGGCGCAGGCAAATCGATAATAATCGATGCGTTGAGCCTTATACTCGGTGAACGCGCAACAACGGACGAGGTGCGGAGCGGCGCCCAGAAAGCTGTGGTCGAAGGAATCTTCACGATCTCCGGCAACAGGAAAGTGAAACGGCTTCTCGATGCCGCCGATATCGAAAACGGGGACGAAATTATCGTCCGGAGGGAAGTCAGTCAGAAGGGGCAGAGCCGGGCATTTGTCAACGATACTCCTATCCCGATCGCGCAGCTGAAGGAGCTCGGGGATCATCTCGTCGATCTTCACGGCCAGCACGAGCACCAGTCCCTCCTCCGTCCCGAAACGCACATCGATCTGCTGGATGACTTCGGCGGGCTTGATATTCTGATCAGGAATTTCAAAACGGCTTACCATGACTTGAACACGGAGCTGACGGAGCTCAAAGATCTCATTTCCAAGAGAGACGCGCTGAAAGAAAAGCGCGAGCTTTATGCATTCCAGATAAAGGAAATTGATGAGGTCAATCCGCAGACCGGCGAAGTCGACAAACTCGAATCCGAGTTGAAGATCCTGGAGAACTCCGAGAAACTCTATGAAGTCGCCACAAAATTGTACGAGATTCTCTATGACAGCGACAGCTCCATACATGACCAGCTGGTCGTCGTGCGGAACCAGCTCGAAGATCTTTCCGGGATTGACAAAGCGTTCGATCCTCTCAAGTTGGAAAGCGAGAGCGCGAAAGCGATAGTCGACGAGATTACCAGGTTTGTCCAGAGCTACAGCAGCAAGATCGATTTCAACCCGGAACGGCTCGAGGAAATCAGGGATAGACTCGGCGTGCTTTCCATGTTCAGAAAGAAATATGGGGGCTCTCTCGAAGCCGCTATCGAGTACAGAGAAAAGATCGGAAAGGAATTCGAGCTGGCGGAAAACTTCGATGAGGCGATACATAAGCTGGCGCTCAACGTCGACAGCGTAAGGGCGAAGCTGTCGGAGATCGGTGAGCGGCTCTCCTCGAAACGGCGTGAAGTTGCCGAGCGCGTTACGAGGAGCATTGCAGGTATACTGGCCGAAATTGGCATAGAGAACGCAAAGTTCGATATAGACATTCGGAACAAAGTTTACGAAGGCGATGCGGCGGAATTAAAGTCGCTTGTCAAACTAGGGAAGGACTTCTACGAGACGAGTGACAAGGGGTTCGATTTCGTGGAATTTTTCATTTCCACGAACGTGGGGGAGGAGCCCCGGCCGCTGGCGAAGGTGGCCTCGGGCGGCGAGATTTCAAGAATCATGCTCGCCATGAAGACGATCCTCGCGAAGAGCGACCGCCTTCCACTTCTGGTATTCGACGAGATCGATACGGGTATCAGTGGGAGGATAGGAGCGAAGGTCGGAAGGAGCCTGAAGAATCTGTCGGGATTCCACCAGATCATCGCGATCACACACCTGCCTCAGATAGCAGGGATGGCAGACACACACTTCAGAGTTGAAAAAGAAGTGAAAGGGAAACGGGCGGTTACACGTGTCGCCCACCTCAGCGAAGACGAGCGTATCCTGGAGGTCGCGCGCCTTCTCAGCGGCGACGATGTTACACAATCGAGTATTTCCGGCGCAAAGGAACTCATCGGACTCAAATGAAAACAGATATCTATCTCTACAATTCACTTACAAGGCAGAAAGAAAAGTTCGTCCCGGTTGAAGAGGGCAAAGTCGGCATCTACGTTTGCGGCCCTACGGTTTACAATCACTCCCACATAGGCCACGGGAAGAGCTACGTTTCGTTCGATGCTATCGTTCGGTTTTTCAGATTCGTCGGTTACAGGGTCCTCTATATACAAAACATAACCGACGTCGGTCATCTCACCGATAATGCCGATGAGGGGGACGACAAGATAGAGAAAGAAGCAAAGAAGGACCGCGTGAATCCAATGGCGGTAGTCGAGACGTTTATGCGAAGTTACTTCGAGAACGTGGACAAACTCGGAGTCGGGAGGCCGGATATTTCGCCGAGAGCTACCGGACACATCATCGAGCAAATTGAACTTGCCAGGATTTTGGTTTCACACGGTTATGCATATGAGGCAGGCGGAAATGTCTACTTCGATGTGTCGAAGTTTCCCGATTACGGCAAATTGTCGGGAAAGAAAGTTGAAGACCTTATCGCCGGTGCCAGGATTGATGTTCGCGGCGAAAAGCACAATCCCGCCGATTTTGCCATTTGGAAGAAAGCGGAAGCGGGTCATATTATGAGATGGCCTTCACCATGGGGGGAAGGATTTCCGGGCTGGCACCTGGAGTGTTCAGCGATGAGCATGAAGTACCTCGGCAATTCATTCGATATCCACGGCGGCGGCCTCGACAACCAGTTCCCGCACCACGAATGCGAGATCGCCCAGAGCGAGGCGGCAACGGGAAAGCCATTCGTCAAATACTGGCTCCACAATAACATGGTTACGGTCAACGGCACCAAAATGAGCAAGTCGCTGGGGAACTTCGTTACCCTGAAAGACGCGTTCATGAAATTTGACCCGACCACGATAAGATTTTTCATTCTGCAGAGTCACTACAGAAGTCCGCTCGATTACTCAGACGAGGCGGTAGAGGGAGCGGGCAAAGGGCTGGAGAGACTGAAGAATGTGTTGGTTCAGCTGATGGATTTGGGCGCGGATGAAAATGCTAGGGTTGATTTTGAGAACCTTCCCGAGGAGCCGGTTAACCTCAGGAGATATTATGATGAGTGGCTCGCAGCAATGGCGGACGATTTCAACACTCCATCTGCGATCGCTGTTCTTTTTGAAATGCTCAAAGACGTCAATTCGATAATAGGCACAGGAGGCGTGGTGACCGTCGCCCTCGCGTCGGTACTTTATGCTTTTACAAGGGCCCTTGCCGGAGATGTCCTTGGAATAATCCCGGCAGAGAGCCAGCACGGCAGAGAAGTAGAGACAGACCTGATCCGGTTGATGATCGAGATGCGTGCTGACGCGCGGAAGGACAAGAACTTCAAACTTGCAGATACCATCCGCTCGGAGCTGCAAAAGATCGGCGTGGTACTGGAGGACAAAAAAGATGGAACGACTACGTTCAAGGTGTCAAGATGAAAAGGCGTGAATTCATCAGGAAAGGGGCAGTGGCCGGAGTTGGAACATACGCCGCCACAAAGCTGGGAATTCCCAAATTGGGCGCGGCGAGACAAAAGGCTGCGTCGGGTCCGGTTGTACTTTCGACATGGGACTTCGGCCTTCGGGCGAACGAGGTATCGTGGAAACTTCTAAGCGCCGGATCGAACTCGCTGGACGCCGTCGAACAGGGAATATGGGTCGTCGAGAACGATCCGGCGATAACGAGCATAGGTTACGGAGGTTTGCCGGACGAGACCATGAAAGTCACGCTCGATGCCGCGATAATGGATTGGCGGATGAACTGCGGTTCCGTCGGGTGCATCGAGGGGATAAAGAATCCCATAAGTGTAGCGCGGAAAATCATGGAACGAACCAAGCATGTCATGCTCTCCGGCAGTGGTGCGCATGACTTTGCGGTTGCACACGGTTTCAAGCCTGAGGATCTGCTTACGGACGAGTCGAGGAAGACATGGCTCAACTGGAAAGAGAATATGAGCGATCGGGACGACTGGGTGGGGCCGCACGATATGGACGACCTGACGGACAACCACGACACCATCGGTTTGCTGGCGATCGACAAGAAAGGGCGGATCAGCGGCGGGACATCCACGTCCGGAATGGCATGGAAGATTCACGGGAGGGTGGGTGACTCTCCCATTATCGGCGTCGGGCTGTACGTGGACGGAAAAGTCGGTGCGGCCGCGTCCACCGGCGTCGGCGAAGCGAATATGCGAATTGTCGGAAGTTTCCTTGTCGTGGAGAGCATGAAGAACGGCCAGACTCCGCAGGAGGCTTGTGAGACCGCCATACGGAGGGCGATAGAAGTGCATTCGAAGCAGATAAAAGCTGATAAACAATTTCAACTTGCTTATATTGCGTTGAGCAGGACCGGCGAAGCAGGCGGTGCAGCGATTAGAAAAGGTTTTCAATACGCCATGTACAAAGACGGAATTAACAAACTCTATGATGCGAAGTACCTCTACACTCAATGAGTGAAGGAGCAGCGATGAGTGCGACAAAGATTATAGCAGGCGGCTACGGTTTCGCCTGTGACGAGGAAAACAGAACCGGTTTCTTTAATCTCGCGACAAGGGCGAATCTTATTGTCGAAATATCGAAAGACTTCGAGGGACTCCGGCGAAAATATCCGGAGGCTGAGATCGTCGATGCTTCCGAAAAAATAATCCTGCCCACATTCTGCAATTCACACTTTCATCCCGAGTCTCTGATCTGCAGATTCGTGGAGCCAAGGACACCGATATCCCAATGGAGGAGTGAGCAGCTGTTGAAACTGGAATCGTCGCTCGATGCCCAGGACGAGTCCTTCTACGAGAAAATGTACCATATCACATTCTTCAGTGCCCTGCAGAGCGGAGTCAGCACGATCTCGTTTGCGGTGATAGGTGACGAAACCGGAGCAAGGGGGATGTATTCTGCGGTCAAGCTGACCGGCATAGACGCGATTGCATTTGCTGAGAGCGAGCAGCAGCTGAGTTTCATGAAGAGAATTGTGGACAGGCACCTCAAGGCAGGCATCTTCATCCCCTACCAGAAAGACCTGACTCTGTTCGGCCTGAGTGCGGTGGCGCGGAATAACGCCGACTCGCCCGGTTGGATATTGGCGCATGCGGATGAAGACAAGGAAGACATCGAAACCACGAAATCGAATTTCAATTCCGGCATCGTCCAACTACTGAAGAAGAGCAAGATACTAAATGCGTCGACGATCCTTGTGGGGCTGAACGGGACTCCTGCTGCGTCCCTCAAGCTCGCACGGGCAGGCGGGGTGAAAGCCGTTATAGTGCCCGACAGTTTGAATCCAGCTAATTTCAAACCTATCCGGAACATTTTCGGTAAATTCGCCATCGGCTCGAACTGGGAGACCCCGGGTCTTTTCGGGCAGATGAAGAGGCTCCTGGAGCTTGGCTGCGAGCCCTTCGAGGCCCTGGCGAGTGCGACCCGCGTGGGAGCCGAGCTTTTTAATATGGGGTCGAAGCTTGGAACTCTCGAGCCGGGCAAAGTGGCGAGCCTTACTTTCATCGACGCGAGGAAGCTTTCCTCGAGAAGACTCGAAAAACTGGCGCCGCAGGAGTCGGCCGCGGCGCTCATCGAGGACTACTCCGACTCGGACGTCTCCGACGTCATGCTCGACGGCGAATTCGTGTACAGGGATCGCAAGCTGCTTTTGTACGACAGTTCCGAGTTGCTTAAGGAGGTCCGCGAGCTTGTCGATTCGGTTAGCAAGTATGCTGACAAGAGTGTCCCGGTGACGGAGGGGAAAACCCCATCGGTGCGTGTCCCGGAAATGAGGACCCAAAGTCAATCCGAGCCGGAACAGGAATCGCAGAAGGTCGAGCTGCCCAAGAACATCCGTAAAGTCTTTGGTGAAGATGAATTCTGAAAGGAGATCGTAATGAAGTCTAAGGCTCTCATACTGGTACTTCTAACATCATCCGTTGTATTCTCCCAAAACCTTAACGGAAGCGCGGGGAGCAACGCGGGGATAGAGTCGCGCTATCTTATCGATATGCCCACGGCGGGTATACTTCACAACGGGATGATCGCGATGAGTGTGCACTTCTACGAAGAGAGCGGCGTACTTATGTCCCTCGAGGCGGGAGCCTTCAACCGGCTGACCTTCGGACTGAGTTACGGCGGAACGAACGTGATAGGGTCAGGGCCGGTCGATTGGAATAAACTCCCCGGAGTCACCATACGCTTCAGGCTGGTCGATGAGACCGCCGATTTCCCGGCAATTGCCCTCGGTTACGATTCGCAGGGTAAAGACCTCTATTTGTCCCAGTACAGCAGGTATGAGTATAAGTCGCCAGGATTTTTCGCAGCGGCATCCAAGTACTTCACCATGCTCGGCTACCTCGGCATACACGGCGGAGTGAACTATTCGCTCGAGAACGGAGATGGAAACAAAAACTTGAACTTCTATGTGGGTGCCGACAAAACGATCGGACGGGATATTTCTGTCATCGCGGAATACAATTTCGGATTGAACGATAACCTGAACCTTGCCGACACCACTGGGCTGACCAGGCCGGGTCCGGGTTATCTCAACGCAGGCATCAAGTGGAGTGTGGGGAACGGATTCACGGTCGAGTTCGATTACAAGAACATCTTTGACTTGAAGAAGACAGGCGGCAGCCTGCGTACAATCAGGATAGAATACGTGCAGACGATGTAAACCCTCGCGGCTTTCCCCCGTCAATAAAAACGTCGGAAATTAAATTATTTTAAGGGTGTCGAATGTCCTTGAATCGGGTTGAGTGTTTGTAGAAATTGAATGGAGAAAGTTGGAAGATGATCACGACTCTTACATCAGCCTTAATCACTGCGGGAACGGTGAAAGATGACGCGCCCGGCAAATGGGGTCTCGCGATGGACCGGCAGAAGTTGTACGATCCACCGGAGATGTTTCACTCAACATTTATCATATGCTACTATGGGGCGTGTTCAAACGGGCAAAGGGATGTGAACGAGACGCGATTCGAGGCAGGCGCGATTAAGCCCGGCAGCAACGGCCTGCGTCAAAAAAAATGAGGTGATTGCCATGAAAACAAGATTAGCCGCGTTGACAGTGTCGTTCCTGGTTGCACTCGGGTTATCAGGTTGCTACACTGAGTTTGCGACCACGAGCGGCAATTACGGTGGTTACGGATCATCGTACGGTTCGGGCTCTGCTGGCGCCGATACTTCACAGTATGGGTATGGGCCGACATATTATGATTCCACAGGCAGTCCAGCCGTGAATCCCAATTACCAGAGCAACGATTATGGCTATGGAACTTACGGAATGGGCGGTTACGGCTACGGGAACGCCTGGCCGGCTTACGGCTACGGTTACTACGGTTCACCTTACATGAATAACCCGCTCTGGAGTTACAGCATGTTTTACCCGAGTGCCGCATGGTGGCCGATGGATTCCTGGTATCTCGGTTTCGGGATGAGCTCGTGGTACGGCGGTCCTTTCTCGTACGGCGGCCTGGCAGGCTGGGGCAACTGGCCTTCATATTATTATCCCTATCTGGGGGGATACTACCCCAATAATCCTTACTATAATGTTTATTCGCCCTACTCGCCTTACAGTCTGAATCCGTGGTATACACCATATACAAATGCCCAGCCAAACCCCAGGGTTAGAACAAGCGGAGATACACGTTTTGGACGGACAGGCTATGGCGGGGGTGATGTTATCCCACCGGCCGCAATAGGCGGAGCGAACACTGGAACCGCAAATGCATCTACGGGTGCAGCCGGAAGTGTCGGGACAACGTACGGGCCGAGGGAAAGACTCGGCGGGTCCGGGACTCCTGCGAGTACCGGGACGGTGAATACAACCAATGCGCCGCGCGTACGGGGACAAGCACCGGTCTACACACCGACGCAACAGAACTCCACTCCGAACCCTCAGCACAGGGTTAGAGAGCGTATACCAACATATGCACCTCCGCAGCAGGTGAGTCCGACGCCGAATTCGCCGCAGTCGAATCCACAGCCGCGTGTGAGGGAACAGGCGCCGAACAATACACCTCGTCAACAGCCGAACCAGAATTCCACGCCGCAGTCGAATCCGCAGCCGCGTGTCCGCGAACAGGCTCCAAGTTATTCACCTCCGCCGCAGCAGCCGGCTCCGAGCTACAATCCTCCGCCGCAGTACAATCCGCCCCCGAGCAGTCCGCCTGCCCAGGCGCCGTCGCCCAGAATCAGGCACGGCTATGTATCGTACAATGGCGGCTACCAGCAGCCCCGGCCGGAAGTGCGGCCTAGGACTTACAGGGTTATGAGGGTTACGCGCGTGCTGAGCCAGAGACCGGCTTATGCGATGCCGGCACAGCAAGTTGCAAGGTATGAAGCGCCCCGGTTCCAACAGGGCGCTCCCAGTTATGGGTACAGGGCGGTGCCCCAACCTGAGATGAGAACGTCGGTGTCGTCGGCGCGTGTCAGCAGTCCAGGCGCGGCGGGCGGAGGAAGAACGCGCCACTGATACTGCTCTTTGGCATATTTCGGACGGTACATTGCCTGGTC
>JAJYJD010000089.1 GCA_021789755.1 Bacteroidota bacterium | reverse complement strand
CGGAAAGCACACGAACGTAATAAATCAGGAGACCGGCTCGTGGATATTCCTTTCCGAAATAATTACGGATCTGGCGTGCGAGTACGACACGGGAGCCGTAGATCATTGCGGGGACTGCCGAGCCTGCATTGACGCCTGCCCGACGCAGGCTATAGTCGAGCCGTATGTACTCGACGCGAACAGGTGTATCTCGTTCCTGACCATCGAAAACCGCGACGACTCGATACCGGGAGACTTGGTTCCGAAGCTTGAAAATTGGGTATTCGGATGCGACATTTGTCAGGATGTATGCCCGTGGAACGTCAGGTTTCATAAGTCTACCGATGAGCCTGCTTTTTCCCCGCGTGAAAAAAATCTGAATCTGAAAGCGGAAGATATTCATCTAATGACAAGAGAGGATTTCTCGGAGATGTTCCGGCGAAGTCCGGTAAAGCGCGCCAAATACGAAGGCTTGCGTCGAAACGCCAATGCTCTCGCAGTTTCGAAAGGGACACGAGGGAAATGAATCTCTTGCGTCCACGGTGGAGTCGTTCGGTAATGTCTGTGGCTGAGGCGGGCCGTACATGGCTTAAGGAGATCGGTTGAAATACAAAGGATACATATTCGATTTAGACGGAGTCCTGATAGACAGTTCAAGGATACACTTCCAGGGCTGGAAGGATGTTTTGAACAGACTTGGCCGCGATGTGGACTACGAGACGTTCCGGATGAGCTTTTTCGGAAAAAGAGGCGTGGATACACTTGAGACGGTCTTCGGGAAAGGCAGGTTCAGCGACGACGAAGTGAAGAAAATTTCGGACGAGGTGGATTCAAACTTTGTGAAGACCGTCGCGAAAGCCGGTGTGCCGATCCCCGGAGCGCTCGAGTACGTGCACGCGTTGAAGCGCACCGGTGGAAAAGTTGCGCTGGCCACCTCCGCTCCCCGCCCGAACGTCGATGCATTTTTGGACGCCTTTTCGCTGCGTGGCGTATTCGATGCTGAAGTTTCCGGCGACGATGTCGCCCGCGGCAAGCCGGACCCCGAGGTGTTCCTGAAAGCCGCCTCGGAGCTTGGTGAGACACCGGGAAGCTGTGTCGTTTTCGAGGATTCTTTGCCCGGCGTTATCGCAGCAAAGTCGGCAGGTGCCGCGTGTGTCGCCCTTCTGACCACGACAACCAGGGAAGTACTGAACAGGGCAGATTTTTTCGTAAAAGATTTTAATGACGAATCATTGATAAGAATAGAAATGTCCGGAGAATCGTTCGGACCGAAAGTAAGGGAGAAAGTATGAATCACAGAAAAGTCATCATAGTCGGCTCGGGCCCTGCAGGCCTCACGGCCGCGATATACACGGGACGCGCTAATCTCGAACCGCTCTTGTTCGAGGGAAGCCAGCCCGGCGGTCAACTCACCATTACGACGGAGGTCGAGAACTATCCCGGTTTCCCGGAGGGAATAATGGGGCCGGAGCTCATGGACGTGATGAAGAAGCAGGCTGAAAAATTCGGCGCGAAGACGCTGTTCAAAGACGTTTCAGACGTGGACCTTTCGAAGAGGCCGTTCGTCGTGAAGAGCGGCAACGAAACCTATTCTGCCGATTCCATAATTATATCCACCGGCGCCTCCGCGAAACTGATCGGAATCGAGTCCGAAAAGGCATTGATGGGATACGGTGTTTCTGCCTGCGCCACATGCGACGGGTTTTTCTTCAGAGACCAGGAGGTAGTGGTTGTCGGCGGCGGAGACACGGCGATGGAAGAAGCGACTTTCCTGACAAAGTTTGCAAGTAAGGTTACCGTAGTTCATCGCCGCGATGCACTCCGTGCCTCGAAGATAATGCAGGAGCGGGCGTTCAGTAACCCGAAGATTAAATTCGTATGGAATTCAGTCGTAGATGAGGTGCTCGGCGTGAAGGAAAAAAGGGTGCGAGGTGTCGTCCTGAAAAATGTTGCGACCGGCGAGAAGACAGAGATGAAATGCGACGGCGTGTTCGTCGCGATCGGGCATCAACCGAACACATCGATTTTCAAAGGCCAGATAGAGACAGACAGCGTCGGCTACATTGTCACAAAGAATGGCTCCACCGAGACGAGCGTCCCGGGCGTATTCGCCGCCGGAGACGTTGCGGACAAGAAATACCGGCAGGCGGTGACTGCGGCGGGAACGGGATGCATGTCTGCGATCGACGCGGAGAAATATCTCGAAGCGCTGTACCACAAAGCCGGCGATTAGGCTAGATCCCGCGGCAGATGGCTTGGCTTCCCGGCCAGATATCTTTCCGGCGCTTCCCCTCTTTATAAAGGAGGGGATTAACGGGTGGTTGAATTTGGTTTGGACGAAAGCCTGTCCAACCACTGATATTGTTGCGGCGAGATGAAGCTCGCCGCTAATCGCAGGAATAGACTACTGAGACGCCTGCTTTTGCTTTCCCCCTTTATACACCATTGCGAGCGCGACGCCGGCGATGACGTATTCTATTATCCCGTAAATGAACCACTGGAGAGCAAGCGAATAGGGAATCTCGATCATCGCGTATGTCCCGTACGCCATGCCCACGCTGAGCCATATCCCGATGTAGAAACCGTATCGGACTCCCTCCATTATCCCTTTATTCTCAAACCCCTTTGAGAATATGAAGGTGAAGAAGAAAGCGCCGATCACGGTTATGACTTGGTAGACCCATGTCAGGGACGCCATATCGGGACGCCAAATCTTGATGGAGCTATACGCGCCCGCCAGAATCACGCCGTGCACCAGATACATTAGTATCTCGAGGACAACGAAGACCACCAGGACTCCGAACCAGAACTTCTTGTTCATTTTTCCTCCAATTTTAATGTTTTTTTGGTGAACCGCTCCTAACAAGTGAATTCTATGCAATTCAGCGGTAACTATCAAACATGTCGGCCGCCTGAGCGCATCCTGCCGCGGCTTCTTTCGTATGATTTCTTTATATTATTTTTGGTTGTATGGACGTTAAGACTCGGAGAAAAATAGTACTTGTCGGTGACAAGATCCTCATCGCACCGGACAAGAACCAGGAGCGAACCGAACACGGTCTCTACCTTCCTCCAGGCGTGAGAGACAAGGAAAAGGTTCAGGGCGGAATCGTCGTGCAGGCCGGACCCGGTTATGCTATTGCCAACCCGAACTTCATCGACCAGGAACCATGGTCAACATCGCCCCGCGAGCCGGTCAAATACATTCCGCTCCAGGCTGAACCCGGCGACTACGCCTTGTTTCTGCGCGACCAGGCAGTCGAGATTGAATATGAGGGAGAGAAATACTTCATTATCTCCAATTCCTCTGTCCTCATGCTGATCAGGAACACAGACTTTCTCGACTCAGCCCTCTAGAGACCCTCAAAAACCGTTTTTCCCCGATTTCGCATGCAACTTCTGTTCCACGTTTGTTTCATGTTAGTCCCCGAGTTGTTAACTTAGTCCAGCCATGAAGGAATTAATAGTGATAGATGACGTGACAATAGACACCAGCCTCTTCGGGCGGAAGTTTGCATGCGACCTGTTGAAATGTAAGGGAGCTTGCTGCAGCCTTCCGGGAGGGAGGGGGGCACCGCTTCTGGATTCCGAGATACCCGAGATCGAGGCTGTGCTACCCGATGTTCTCCCTTTGCTCAGCGAGGAGAAGCGCAGGGCTATTGAAACGTCCGGATTCTATGAAGGGCATGGCGGAGATTATGCCACCACATGCATCGATGACCAGGACTGCGTTTTTGTGTACAGGGAGAACGGCATCGCCAAGTGTGGAATTGAAAGGGCGTTCAATGACGGCAGGACCGGTTTCAGGAAACCGATCTCATGTCATCTATATCCGATCAGGGTTGCCAGGTTCGGTGGAGACGTCCTCCGTTATCATGAACTCGCCGAATGCAAGCCTGCCGTAGGAAGAGGTGAATCGGAAAACGTCGGAGTAATGGAATTTCTCAAAGCCGCGCTCACTCGCCTTTACGGCGAAGAGTGGTTCGGCAAGCTCGAGACATATGCGGGGCTTAAGCCCGTCGAGAAGTGCTGATGGAAGACATTTGTTGATATGCTGAAATTTGGACAGACACAACGGCTCAGTCAGGAACTCCGCCTGCAGCCGCAACAGATTTTATACTACGACCTCCTCCAGCAGCCGATCTTTGCGCTGCAACAGAGGCTCAGGACCGAGCTCGACGAAAACCCCGTCCTGGAGCTGGAAGAGACGGAAGAGCAGATCGAAGAGCCGGAGATGGAGCTGAAAGAGGCCGAGGAGAAGACGGACGACCCGATAGATGAGCCGGAGTTCAGCGATGTCGACCTGGACGAATTCAGAAACGACGATACGGATGTCCGGACGAAGAAGAGGACGGAGGACGACGAGGAGTTCGAGTTCGCACCGCCATCCATAGAGAATATGTATGATCACCTTCTCCAGCAGCTCCAGCTTCTCGACCTAAACGAGAGAGAGAAACTGCTTGGAGAAGAAATCATAGGCAATATAGACGACGACGGTTATCTTCGCGAGGACCTGGTGAAGATAGTGGAAGACGCCAATCTGTCGTTCCAGCTCGAATTGACCGTGCAGGACGCGGAGAAAGTTCTCGCCGGCATTCAGACTCTCGATCCGCTCGGCGTCGGATCCCGCAACCTCAGGGAGTGTCTGCTTGTACAGCTTAAAGCGCGCACCGACATCGATCCTGCCGAGAGGGCGATCGCGACGAGAGTCATCGAGGAAGGTTTCGAGGACTACTCGAATCATCGCTACGACCAGCTGGAAAAGAAACTTAACATCACGCAGGACGAACTGAAGATTGCCGACGCGGTGATAAAGAAATTGAATCCGAAGCCGGGTGAGGGGTTCCTTCTTCCTCTGGACACGACGATCGTCGTCCCGGATTTCGTGGTGCATGAAAACGAGCAGGGTGAACTTGTCATCACCCTCAACGAGCGGGATATGCCTCAGGTCCGGATAAGCCCGAGATATCTCGACATGATGAAGCAGGCCCGCGGGCACAAGACAGACCCGCAAACGAAGGACTTCCTCAAGAGGAAACTCGAATCGGCCAAGTGGTTCGTAAACGCACTGCAGCAGCGCCGCCAGACCATGACCAGTGTCATGAAAGCGCTCGTGGAAACGCAGCGCGAGTTTTTCACGGAGGGTCCGGACAATATCCACCCGCTCATATACAGGGACATTGCCGACAGGACGGGGTTCGACATCTCCACCATCAGCCGCGTAGTCAGTGCAAAGTACGTACAGACCGATTACGGAGTCTTCAGACTGCGTGAACTCTTCAGCGAGGGACTCAAGACCACCGACGGCGAGGAAGTCGCGACGCGCGAGATCAAGAACAAGATAAAGGCAATGATCGAGGCCGAGGAAAAGGCAAACCCGCTCAACGACGAGAAGATCACCGAACTCCTCAACCAGCAGGGTTACAGAGTCGCACGCAGGACCGTCACGAAATACCGCGAGCAGCTGCGGGTTCCCCCGGCCCGAATGCGGCGAGAGGCATAGGTAAATGGGAATCATCGATACTCTCGACCGGGAGACTGTTGAGGGGAAGATCCGGCATTATCACGATGTTGTGCTCAGGTATGAAGTTAAATATTCCGCTTCGTACGATGATCTTGAAAAGAAGACACCGAAATCGGGCCTGACTCCGGAGATGGAGGACGACCTGCTCGACTGGAAAGAGGCGCTTCTTATGCTGGGCGTGTATGAGAGGGTTTTGGGCGAAATGAATAAGCCCGGCTGAAGACCGGTTAATCGTCAGGATCGGATTTCCTGCATTCAAAGGATCACAATGAAGATTCACTCGACAACAGTCATCGGCATCATTAAGGACGGAGAGTGCGCTATAGGGAGCGACGGGCAGGTCACCGTAGGACAGTCGGTGATGAAAAACAACTCCAGGAAGGTAAGGAAGCTTTATAACGATACCGTGATTGCGGGTTTTGCCGGCGCCTCGGCGGACGCATTCACCCTGTTCGAGCGCTTTGAGGACAAGCTCCAGCAATACCACGGGAACCTCAGCAGGGCAGCTGTCGAACTTGCGAAAGACTGGAGGCTCGACAAATACCTGCGCCGGCTCGAGGCACTGCTAGTGGTGATGAACAAGGACACCGCGCTTCTGATCTCCGGCACCGGCGATGTGATCGAGCCCGACGACAAGATCGTCGCAATAGGATCCGGAGGCAACTACGCGCTCTCGGCGGCGAGGGTCCTCATCAAACATACGCACATGACGGCCAGGGAGATCGTGCTGGAATCGCTGGATGCCGCGTCGGATATCTGCATTTACACAAACAAGAATTTTTCAATTGAAGAAATTTGAAATGGCCAAATCATCCAAGCTCATAAAGAGCGATCCTTCAAAGCGTGAGCTTACGCCCCGGACGGTAGTTCAGGAGCTCGACAAGTATATCATCGGACAGGATGCCGCCAAGAAATCCGTGGCGATCGCCCTACGGAACCGCTGGCGCCGGCAGCAGGTGCCCGAAAATCTCCGCGAAGAGATAATGCCGAACAACATCATCTTGATCGGGCCGACGGGAGTCGGGAAAACGGAGATTGCGCGGCGGCTGGCGAAGCTGTCCAATGCTCCGTTCGTCAAGGTTGAAGCCTCGAAATTTACCGAGGTCGGTTATGTAGGGAGGGACGTCGAGTCGATGATACGCGATCTCGCCGAGATTGCCGTCGCCAGCGTCCGTTCCGAAAAGACTGCAGAAGTCCAGGACCGCGCCAAGGTCCTTGCGGAAGAAAGGGTCCTCGACGAGCTTATACCGATGAAGGCCGCAAAGAAAGTCAGCGTCGAAGGAAACAACAACGCAGACGAGGAAGAGGAACGCCGTCAGACAAGGGAGAAACTCAGAAAGATGCTTCTTGACGGCGAGCTCGACAAGCGCACGATCGAAGTTCAAGTGACTGCCGATGCCATGCCGATGATGCAGGTATTCGGTCCGTTCGGGGGCGAGGACCTGGGTGCGAATTTCCAGGATCTCCTCAGCAACATAATGCCGAAGAAGAGCAAAGCGAGGCGGGTACCGATCCCTGAAGCACTCAAGATTTTTGAGCAGGAGGAAGCACAAAAACTTGTCGATATGGACGGCGTCGTGAAAGAAGCCATCAGCAGGGTGGAGAACAACGGGATAGTTTTTGTGGACGAGATCGACAAGGTCGCGACAACGGGCGGCGAGACGAGGGGTCCGGACGTCTCACGCGAGGGAGTGCAGAAGGATCTTCTTCCTATCGTCGAAGGCTCGACGGTTATGACGAAGTACGGTGCCGTCAGGACGGACCATGTCCTCTTCATCGCGAGCGGAGCATTTCATACCACGAAACCTTCCGATCTCATCCCGGAACTGCAGGGAAGATTTCCCATCCGCGTGGAACTCAACAGCCTCAACGAGGAAGATTTCTACAAAATCCTCACGATGCCCGAGAATGCCCTCATAAAACAGTATACCGCTCTCCTGGCAACCGAGGGAGTGTCGATCAGATTCACAGACGACGCGATCCGTGAGGTCGCCAAGGTGGCTGCTGAAGTGAACGAGCAGGTGGAGAATATCGGTGCCCGCAGGCTGCACACCATCATGACCACCCTGCTCGAGGACATCCTGTTCAATGTACCGGACAAGATCGAGTCGGCCAATGTCGAAATCACACGCGAAATGGTACGCGAGAAGCTGAGCAAAATCGTGAGAGACCGGGACCTCAGCAAATATATCCTATAGAGAAAAATTCTAAATCCGAAACAATAAATTCCAATCAATCTCAAAATACAAAAGATGAAAAGAATCTCCGGTGGACACGGTGCCTGAGATTTCAGATTTAGAGTCCAGAGTTTCTCTTCCCCAAAATGGTTGACCTAAAAGTCGAGAAGGTAGATTCACCCGCCTACGAGAAATTTCTCTCAGAAAATCCCCCGGCAGATCCGTACTCTCTTCCGCAATTCCTGAATGCCTACCGGGAGGTATTGGATCGCGAGATCGAGTATATCCAGATAATCAGGAACGAGACTCCGGTTGCTTCGTGCGCACTCTTTACGGGTACGAGAATGGCGCAAAAATTGGTAAAGTTGATGCCGATCAGGGCCTACGACGGCGTGCATTTCCGCTCGCTTGACGATTCGAAAGTCCAGAAGCAGGAATACGACAGGTTGACGGCCCTGCAGGTGCTCGAAGAATACTTGCGAAAACATTTCAGCTTCTACCAGCTTGTTTTTCAGCCGGGCTTGATAGACATCAGACCATTTCAATGGGCCGGCGCAGCTGTCGTCCCGCAATACACCTACATCGTCGATCTCGACACATTCTCTCCGGATAACTACACGAAGTCTCTCAAGGAAGTGCTCCGCTCCGCCGAGCACACCGGACTCTCGGAAGGGAAATGTTCGGTTGCAGAGCTGATATCTCTAAATGTGCTGAGTTATGAGCGTCATGGACGCAAGCCGCCGGTTTCGCAGGACGCACTCAGCCGCCTCATGAACAGGCTGAACGGAGCGGGACTGCTGCAGATAACCTGCGTAAAAAATAAAAGCGGTGAAATAATAGCCGGGCTTGCTACGCTGCGGACGAGCCGCGGCTCATATTTCTATGTCAGCGGTACAAACGCGCAGGCCGAGAAGGGCGCGTCGCACCTTCTCTACGACAGAGTACTCGTTGCCGAGAAGGAAGCCGGAAGATCGTTCGTCGATTTCGTCGGTGCAAACACCCCCACCATAAATCTCTTCAAGTCGGCTTTCGGGCCGAGGCTGGAGACGTATTTCAAGGTCCGGCGCGCGAACAGTTTTCCCGCGCGGCTGGCATCGCTGGTAAAGAAGATCTGATGGAGAGACCGGAAGATTTTTCGCTGACGCAAAATGCCGGCCTCGTCGGCGCATCCAAATTCGTCAACATACTCGGCCTCCTCGCAGCCTCGGTGATCCTCACGCGGCTTCTCTCGCGGTCGGAGTACGGCAACTACGAACAGGTATGGCTGGTATACAACTCCTTCCTTCCGCTTGCCGGCTACGGTCTCAGCAGCTCCATCTACTACTATTCGGCAAGAGAAGAGAAGCGATCGGTCTATTCCTCCGCTGTCGCCGGCATAACGATAGTCGGTGTCCTTGTCGGGATAGTGCTTGCCGTTTTCGCCCCGCTGATCGCTCACTGGTTCGGTGCAGACGCCCTGACAAAATATATCCGCATCTTCGCGGTGTACGCGATCCTCTCGGCGCCGTCGCTGATGTTCGAGACGATTTTCGTGACCGAGCGGAGGGTCGGGCTTCTTCTCTGGGGAAATCTCGTTCTCACCGTCCTGTTTGCATCGTCGATTCTGGCGGCAGCCCTCGTCTTCCGGAGCCTGACGATCGTTTTTGTCTCGATAGCAGTGGTCGGCGCCGTAAAATCGGCGTACCTTCTGTTTTATCTGTTCCACAATGGGAAGCTCCGGCTCGGTAAACTTTCGCCTGCACTGAAGGCGCAATTTCTCTACGCGCTTCCGATACTCATCGGCGGAATCGCAGGGACGATCAGCAAGGTGGTCGACAGGTACCTGGTCGCGTTCTTTTTCACGCCGGACAAATTCGCAGTGTACGCGATCGGGTCGAAAGAGCTTCCAATGATCGCGGTCATAACCGGCTCGGCATCAGCCGTACTATTTCCGGTTTTCAGCGAGCTCGGCTCGAAGGAGATGCGCGGTAAGTTCATCGAGATATGGAACAATTCTATATCAAAAACCGGACTCTTCCTCCTCCCACTTATGGTATTTCTCCTCTTCGCTGCTAACGATTTCATGAGCTTCTTTTTCGGTCCGAAGTATGTCGTCAGCGCAGGCATCTTCAGAATATTCCTGCTCCTCCTGCCGCTGAGACTTTCGTTTTACGGGCAGGCGCTTTTCTCGCTTGGCAAACAGAAGTTTTACATGTATACATCGATCGCAGAGATGTTTCTCAGCGGTGTCGTTTCATATTTCCTGCTCCGGCTTTACGGTCTCGAAGGTGCGGCGATAGGCAAGGTGATAGTAACTTACGTACAGGTGGTTGTACTCCTCGGACTGCTCATGGTGCTGCTGAAATCGAATGTGGTCGAAATGTTTCCGTGGACGAAGATGTTCAAACTCATTCTTATTTCCGCGGTGGGATTGGTTCCTCTCGTATTTATCCGCGGCATGTTCGGGAATGTATATATGCGTTTTGTCGTTGAATTTGTAGTCTTTGGAGTTGTTTTCGGAGGCATTGCGTTGGCCACAAAATCTGTCAGGATAGTCAATATCAGGAAAATGCGGTTCGTCGTGAACTGATCTTCCCGGATATTCGTCATATCTGAAAAACCGTCCGGAGGAGGAGATGCAGATAGTAGATCCCAATATAGAATCTTACCTTGGCGAAATTTACGGCGCGCGCCACGCTGTATTGAAGAAAATGGAGGCCGAGGCACTGGAGAGAAATTTTCCGATCGTCGGCCCGCTGGTCGGCAAGCTGCTTTACGAGCTCGCTAAAATCGTGAAGGCCAGGCGCATATTCGAGATGGGTTCCGGCTACGGCTATTCGGCGTTTTGGTGGGCGCTCGCTGCGGACGGAGGAGAAATCCATTGTACGGAGTCGAGTGAGTCAAATCGTGAAAAAGCCGAGAAATATCTCGGAGAAGCAGGGCTGCTTCATAGAGTGAAATACCATGTCGGAGACGCGCTGGAAATTATCGACAAAGTTGAGGGGAAGTTCGATATAGTTTTTATCGATATCGAGAAACAGGGGTATCCCGCGGCGCTCGAAAAAGCATTCTCCCGCGTTGCAGAAGGCGGCCTGATCGTCGCCGATAACGTGCTCTGGTCAGGAAAAGTCACCGAAAAGAAAGGCGATGCTTCAACAGAGGCGATCAAAGAGTTCAACCGCAGACTCTTTGCCAGGAAAGACTTCGCGGCCTCTATCGTTCCGATCAGGGACGGCGTCGCGGTTGCATATAAAATGTGAAGGATATCCGGATGATTTACATCTATTACACTGTCACCTCGATCGATGATTATAAGGTTAAGGTGTCCGCGTACTTCGAAGAAGGGAAGAGGTTCGGATTGGAAAAGTTGATGCAGAGAGGGGACCAGCCTGACCTCTTCATGGAAATAGTCGCAGCCGTCTCCAATATAGGCGAACCATTGAAGGGCTTGTCCGACTTGCGTGCGAAGTATGGAATAAACAAATTTATATTGAATAACAAGATCCATGTAGAAGTTTTCGACCAGCTTCTCGGATCTACCGAATAAGGGCAACATTAAAAATCGAAGTATAACCGTTAAAACTCTATTGGAGTTGAAATGTCTAAGCTTGTTTTAATTCGTCACGGTGAATCGCAATGGAATCTTGAGAATCGTTTCACGGGCTGGATCGACGTCCCCCTTTCCGAACGCGGTGTCAAAGAGGCGGAATCCGCCGGCGAGAAACTGAGGAGTTATAGATTCGACCTCGGCTATTGCTCAAAACTCAAGAGGGCAATCGATACGCTGAAGATTGTCCTAAGCAAGACCGGTCAAACGGATTTGCCCGTCGAATACGACACGGCCTTGAACGAAAGGCATTACGGCGACCTGCAGGGACTCAACAAAGCCGAGACCGCAAAGAAGTACGGCGACGAACAGGTTCACATCTGGCGGAGAAGCTACGACGTGCCGCCGCCGAACGGCGAGAGCCTTAAGGATACCGCCGCGAGAGTTCTCCCATACTGGAGGTTCAAGATTCAGCCGGACGTGAAGGCGGGGAAGGAAGTCCTCGTAGTGGCCCACGGCAACAGCCTCCGCTCACTCGTGATGTTTCTCGACAACATGACGAAGGAACAGGTTCTTGAACTGAACATACCTACCGGCGTGCCGCTGGTGTATGAGTTCGGCGGCGAAAAGATAGTCAGCAAGAAGTACCTGGAATAAAATCTCCAAACGTCAAAATCCAAGGTCCAGACAACTTCAAGAAACAAGTCAAAAATGGCAAGGGATTCATCACATTGCCGATTGATCTGTATAGTTCATTGTGCTAATTGTTTGAAGCTTGGTGTTTGGAAGTCGGGGCTTCCTATCTTGAATGGCACGGCCAGACGTGCTAAATTAATACTCCTGATGGCGGAGTAGCTCAGTTGGTTAGAGCAGTGGAATCATAATCCACGTGTCGGGGGTTCGAATCCCTCCTCCGCTACTGAATCCCCCCAAACTGATTCGTTTTCGAAACCGGCGGCT
>JAJYJD010000088.1 GCA_021789755.1 Bacteroidota bacterium | reverse complement strand
TGACAAGGGTAAGCGTGCTGATGTAAGTATAAAATCGCGCGCCCACATCCTGGATATCATACACAAGCGTTCGTATTCCTTCCAACATGGACGCTTCCGGCTTGTTGTGTTCGCCGTACAACGAGAATACCTGAATACCGGTTTTCGGATCAATCTCATGCCCGACGTGCCTGCCCGCGGGAGCGTCTCCTCTTATACCGTGTTCGGGCGAAAAGAGAGCTCGTATCCCGACATCGCAGCAGGCTCTCAGAGCATCGACTATGTGCTCACCGTTCGGCAGTACGCCGCTATGATTCGTGACAATGCCCACCTGCTTTCCGCTTACAAGCTGCCTTTCGGAATCGAGCAGCCGCTCACAGCCAAGCTTCACTCTTTTGTCATGCGGCAGTTTAATTCCGGATTTCAACTCTTCGCCTGGTTCGGAATCATTCGGTCTGGTCATCACGGTTGACCTTTTAACCTTCACTTCGTTTTAGAATTGAATATTTGAAATTCATATATCGAATAGCTTGAAATGGCATTTGATCCTTTGAATCCGTCAAGTTTGACAAACCGGCCTTCAACTGGATTGAATTTTACTTCCTCAATTCCACCACGGCCGTTGTTTTCTTTCCATACGGTCTTCCATTTCTTGCCGTCGACAGACACAGCCAAATCGTATTCGATGCCGTACCCGTTCGCCCAGTGAATGACAATTTTGTCGAACTCGTGAGTACGCCGGAGATCGACCTGAAACCACTGCGGATCCAGGCCCCTTTCCGATCCCCACAGCGCCGCCGACGCCCACCTCGTATAGAGCTTTCCGTCGACAGCGCTGGAAGGCCCGAAGTTCGGACCGTTCCTGGCATACGTCGATGCGGTGGCGCGGGCTCCCAACGCCAAATCGGTCGGCGGGAGGACCGTACCCTTCCTCAGAAGATGTATGACAATCAAAGCATATGGCGGAACCGTCTCGTCGAAAACCTGCCCAACGCGGTCCATGTCCGGAAGTTTTTCCAGCCTGTGCCTGGCATCGAGAACCCACACCCTTGCCGGCTGTTCCGGTTCGTAACCGTTCAAACTGATTTTGACATCTTTTGCATGTCTCTTGTCCTTGTTGATCAGGATAATCGACAGCGTGTCTTCATTGTAGAGACTCGAGTAGACAGAGAGTGAAGAATCAGTCGACGAGCTCCGGACCACATTGTAGCCAAACAAATGTGCGTAAAGAGTGAACACGTAATAAGTATAGGCCGGAGTGTTCTTTCCATCCTCCGATAATATTCCGTAGTCGCCTTGTCCCGGCGGATACGAGTTGTGGAGTGCCCAGTAGCAGGACATTTGCTCACCAAGCTCTGCCATGGTTCCTAACATGTCGCCGACCCATAACGCATTCGCGATCGATAGAGTAAACGGGCCGGGGCGGCCGTTCACGGAGTTGTAACCGACATTCACAATCCACATCGAATCGGCCTTCGCGCTCCCGTGCACGGGATCGACAGTCGGGAGAGTTTCCTGAAGCGCATGGCGGATGGTTTCGTAGTCGCGCCGGTAAGAAGGCAGGCTGGCAAAAAGTGAATCGGCGTTCTCGACCTTGTTCGTCAGCGGGTAATATGAAAATGTGACCAGGTCTATGTAATTGCCCGCCGCTTTCAGAACCCGGCAGGTCCAGTCGTTTGGATCGTCCGTCGGTTTGACATCTGCTGCCACCTGGATTGTCGGATCGACTGCCTTCATCGCCTTCGCGAATTCTATGAAACGTTCCGCGTACTTCTCGGGAGTTGTGTGTCCGGCGGCCCATGTCCCCCACTGTTCGTCGCCGATCTCCCAATACTTGATCCCGTAGTCTTTTACCTTGTTGCAGTATCTTACCCAATCGGCGGCAAGTTCCGGAGGCTCATTGAAGTTGATCGTGATGAATCCCTGAGCGCCGAGAGTTTTCAGGAAGGCAGCGTACTCATCCGTGTTCATTTCTCCGGCGCTGTTGTCCGGACTGTTCCATATGTAATGATCGGCGTCGTTTCCGCCGGGATATTTGAGGACGGTAAACCCGGCCTCTCTGACCTTTCTGATGGCATCGCGATCGCAATCGAGAAGCATGTCGCTCGCGGGTCCCGGGAAAAGGTCTTCATCCCATCGCGCAACATTGAGACCGTAAAGATACGGATTTATCCTTGAGATGGTTTTGCCGGCGTCGACTTCTACCGCAACTCTTTCAACGTTCGAATGGGAGGAGTGGCGGAATTGTCGAATAATGGAATCGGAGACTCTATCGGCATCCTTCGTTTGAATGTCGAAAGCAAATGACAGAAGTGCTGATGCCAAGACTAAACCGAATGTCTTTCTTCTCATTGCGTTTCATTCCGCCTTTTGATGTCCTTGGTTCCGCTGATCGTAATTTTCCCGTTATTGCTCTTCTTGTTTGACTTCGAAAGGAGCGACCGGAGATCCTGTATACCAAAAATCGTAATGGCCAAAGCCACCGAGAAGAATGTAAGCGTGGAGATTCCGCACAGGATCATCCAGAACAGGCTAATAGCCGACATTTGAATCCTCCGCGACTGCATCAGGGTTGATCGGCTCCGGCAATTTCACCGCCGGATATTTTCTTTGAGTTGCAAGCGAGCCGATTACCATCCCGGCAGCAGCCAGCACGAAGCTGAGAAAGCCCGACACGTTAACGTCCACGAGAAAGAGGAGACCTCTGGGAAGAGTCTCCTTCAATTGAGATAAGAAAAGAAAGGCAGTGGGTCCGATCGCACCAAGCGCGAGACCGGAGTAAGCACCGACCACATTTGCCTTCTTCCAGTATAGTCCGGCGGTCACGCAGGCAAACGCTCCGGCTGCATACATCGCTCCGGTGAGCGCCAGGTACTGAAATGCAGTCGAAGGAAGTTGATAGAAAAGACCGAACACGAGCATGAACACCCCAATCACAGCAGCAATTACTCTTGTTATTGCGACGTTCTGATTGTCTGAAAGCGGCGACTTCAGCAGAGGAGCAATAACGTCTCTTGTTGCCACAGTACTCCAGGCCAGCAGGTATGCGCTGTAAGTGGACATCGACGCGGCGAGCATGCCGGCAACCATCAGCCCAAGCATCCCTGAAGGGACGACGGACCCCAGGAGTCGGGGCATCGCGACAAGTGAATTCATATTGGGTCCGAACACCGCCAGAGCCGCCACCCCCCAAAGCATCGGGATCATGTATCTCCCGGCCAGCGTAAAACCGGTATACAAGAAGACCTTTCTTCCGACTTCCGGCGATTCCGAGGCAAATGATTTTGACACCGCGGGCTGATTCAGGGCCGAGAGAGCGATGCTTCCGATCAGCATCCAGAATATGAAGACCCAGCCGAACTGCGGATTTGTTATGGGATCGACACCCGACGAACCGTATTGCGTCACGACGGCATGAGCGATCGAAGTTATGCTGACCTTCATGAGGATGAACGCTGTCGCGATGAGCATACCGAATGCAAGAATCACAAACTGTATGAAATCAGTTATGATCACGGAGAACATTCCGCCGAGGATCGTGTAGCTAATCACGATGACAAGCATTATCACCATCACAATGGCTTTGGCCTGTTCACCCAATCCCATGGATTCGGTGAGGAAGATACCGTCGAATCTCAGGAAGATACCCATATTGAGGACGCCGCCCAGAAAAAGAAGCACGCCGCCCAGCCATCTGACCGATCTATTGTAACGGAGCTCGTAGAATTCCGGTATGGTAATGACTTTCAGCCGCCTCAGTCCCGACACGATGAATCCGCTCTTGCCTATGACCATATAGCCGAAAAAACCGATCACTCCGAGTATAAAGCATGAAAACCCGGTAAGATAGCCGAGCTGTCCGAAGTACATGAATGTCACGACGCCGATCTCGGTTGCGATGAGGGTAGCGGAGCCGAGAGCCACCTTCACCTTTCTTCCTGCGACGTAGTAACCCTCCATGCTCTCGACATATTTCCGCGCTCTCAAGCCGACATAGACAGTGCCGGTCATATATACTACGAGAATCAACCAATCAATCAGGTGAAAGTTCATCTGCCCTCTGAGAATTTTGGTCCGATAAATCCGTCAAAGTGGAATTACCATGGTACACATCGAGCCATGCGCTTAGTGGAAAGCACGTTGTACATTCACTTCAATTCCTTTTTCATGATTTCATATCTTCTGGTGACTTTGAGTCCTCGCTTATAATAGAAATCTTTGGCGTGACCGGAAGCCCATCCAAGCCACAGATTCCGTTTCCCTTTTTCTTTCATGTAAAGAGCCGTCTTATAGTAAAGACATGTTCCCACGCCCATTCCGCTCAGCGATTGATCTATCGCAAACGGGCCGAAGTGCTCGTCTTCGTAGTGACTGAATCCCACCACCGAACCGTTCTTTACTGCAACAAGTATCTGGTCTGTATTCGGTTCCCTCTTTAATTGTTCGAGAGCAACCCGGAAGAGATCGCCCGGGTAATTCGCGGCGAGGAAATCGAGGAGACCCGGGATATACTTCGGCTCAAAAATTCGAAGATAGATCCCCTTCGACTCCAGAGATTTGCAGACTTCGTCAGCTTCCTGCGGGTATTCGAAATCGAGGAGTGAACGCTCCATGCTGTACGCTCTCTCGTATTTCCTGTAACCGAGTTTCTTCAGAAGCGAATAACCTTCCGCATAGGCATCAAGGTCGACGCCCGGAGCGAAGTAATTGGGAGTATAAGAAGATACGTACGCCTCATTGACACCCGCTTCCCTCAGAAAATCCTCGGAAGCGTTGATGAGAGCTGCCGCTATACCTGCTCTGCGGAATTCCGGATGCACAAAGAACACTGTAATCCATCCGGTCCCTTCTTCCAATCCGGCTCCATAATAGGGATGTCTTCTCCTTATGGCGAGAGAAAAACCCATAATATCGCCTTCGCAGGAAGCCACCAGAGATCCGCGCGGGTCAAAATTCTCGTCAAGCAGGATCTTCCTTCGGAATATGTCGATGGTTATGGGATCCCGGATGAGACAACGATTCCACAGTTCGACGATCTCGCTTTCATTCTCGCCCTCAAACCGCCGGATGACCGGAGATTCGAAAGCCTTCCTTTTCTTCTGGGGCGTGGAGACTAGTTTCAAGGCTCCAGGCTCCTCCACTTCAGTTTTTTCTCAAACTTGTCGATATCGAAGGTCTCTGCGTAGCGGAAACCGCCCTCCGCTCCCCGAACTGTCGCCAGGGCTTTGTAGTAGTTCAGATATGGAAAGCTTGATATGTTTCCACCGATGAACTCGTACTTAGCCACTGCTTTTGCCCACACATCGAAAGACTCCGTGACATCGACGTAGATGTACGGCTGATATCCCTCCATGTCCTCCCAGTTTTCCGTATAGAGTATCCTCCGTACTCCGCGCCACTCAGGAAATTCCGTCCTGGAATAAGGGGTCAAGGTTGAGACTGAGGGGAGACTCGCAAGCAGAACGGCATCCACCGTTATCGCGTGAGCGCTGGCATGGTCGGGATGAATGCTGTTCTTCCAGTGCGTGATTATGTCCGTCGGCTTGACTTTCCGTATCACGTTCGCAACATATCTCCTGGCCGCCTGGTCGTCGGGCAATTCGCCGTCTTTGTAAGGACCGAAAATGGATTCCCCGCCGAGAAGACTATCGACCTCCACCGCTTCTCTTTTTTTCTGTTTGCCATATTGCCCCGCAGACATTCGCGGATTTCCCCCTTCGCCGAGCGTCAGATGCAGAAATACAACCCGGTCGCCCATCTGGGCTTGTTTCGCCAGCACGGCACCGCAGGCTATCTCCATGTCGCCGGCGTGTGCACCTATTGCGAGAATAGTCCTCTTCGGTTCTTTCATTTCATAATCCTTTTCTGTTCTTGGGTCCTTCTGCGCGGCAGGTTTCACAAAAAGAAATAAAATCGAGAACAAAACCGCATAGCTACGGAGAGCTTCCTTCATCTCAAATCCTTATGAATATCTTCTTCTTGTAGAACACGAGCATGACCGCATACCAAATGAGCACATATACTACCGCAAAAAACATCGAGGCATTGTAGCTGCTTGCAAGAGGTGCAAAGACTGCGTTGTATACATAATCTTTAAGACTTGTTCTCAGCGGCTCTCCCGCCGGCCCTGCCACCGACACAACAACCAAATCGAGAATCAGCGCCACCAGAGTCGAGAGGAAGAATGCCGTAATCGCATTCGTGCCGAAGACCAGGAAGGGCTGTGACCATGTTTTGTAACCCTTGATATCGACGAGCCAATAGCAAACGCCGAGCATCTCGAGAGCGAACCCTGCTGTGAACACCACATACGAGCTGCTCCAGAGCAGCTTGTTTATCGGAAACCAAATTGACATAATTACGCCTATCACCAAACCGAAATTGCCTGCCACCATCATGCCGGCGGCTTTCTCCATGTTGCTCCTCTCCGACCTTAGATAGTGGCCTGTCAACGATCCCAGCAGTACGGTGGATATCGATGGGATGAGGCTCAGGATGCCTTCCGCATGATTCAATCTATAGTCACCGACGACGAGAAGATGTTGATGCCACCCCTGCAGAAGGACCTTGTCCACATACCACCACATATTGCCGACAGGTGCAAGCACGCCCGCTCCGTAACCGGGTACCGGGACAAATAACATCAGTATCCAGTAAAGTACGATGCAAAATACCGCTACCACGGCCTGTGCCATGACGCCCGAAAAGAGATAAATCGCGCCGGAAATCAAATAGATGATTCCGATCCTCTGAAGAATGTTAAGTATCAGCCTGTGAGAATAGTCGAAATTCGGGATGCCGGACAGGAGCATTCCGAGAGCAAATATAATGAGCGAACGAATGACGACATGTTTCAGCAATTTCCCCCTGCTGTCGCCGCGCGCAAGGCGCTTGCCGAACGAGAAGGGCATCGCTACGCCCATTATGAAGAGGAAAAAAGGGAATATGAGATCTGTAGGCGTCCAGCCGTGCCATTCTGCATGAGCAAGTGGGGGATAGACATGCGACCAATCTCCGGCGTTGTTCACCAGGATCATTCCCGCGATCGTAATGCCCCTGAAGACATCCAGCGAAATGAGCCTGCTGCCGGCAGAATTACCTGTTTGGGCACCATTTACTGTTGAAGTCTCTGCCAATGTCATCCTCCGTTCTGTACTAAGCTCCAGGTTCCAAACAAAATCACAACAACAAAAACCAAAGCTTCAAACCTTATGTCCTGAGTTATCGAAATTTGGAACGTCAAGATATTTGTATGTCAGTGCGGCGATACGCGGCATTTGGAATTTGGACTTTTCCACAATTAAGAGATTCCCTTTCTCATCACGGCAAATCTTCTGGTCTCCTGGAAGCCGAATTTCGAGTAGACTTTCGCGGCCACATCGTCGGTCCACAGGACATAAGCGTTGTGCAGTCCTTTTGCACGCATGCGTTCCAATGTGCGTCCGAGCAAAACCGTGCCGACACCTTTTCCCTGGTACTTATCAGCCACACCGAACGGGCCGAAATGGGCCCCTTCGAACTGGCAGTATCCGATCACTTTGCTCTCTTCCGATGCCGGCTCGGTGGACAGCGCAATGAAGATCTGATCAGGCTGAAAAATGCCTCTGGTGAGATCCCGCAGGTTAGCACGTGAAACCCGAACCCAGTCTGCGGGCATATTAGCTTCAAGAAATTTCATGAAGGATAGGAGATGGTCACGTGTATAAGGGACAATTTCTACTCCGCTATCACGCAGGCGTCTTTCCTTATCTTCAATCTCAGGCGTGATTTTGAAGTGTGCGAGAGGGGCATCCATACTCAGCGGTCGATATGTTTCCTCGAAACCCGTTTTCTTCAAGAACGAGATCGCAGCCGAATACTCCTTCACGTCAATTCCGGGAACGAAGTAACCGGGGGCATAAGTGGCAACGTAGCATTCTTTTTTGCCCAAAGGTCGGAACTTGTCGAAGAGATAGGACAACATGCGCGTCCCCACTTCTCTGTTTCGGGAGGACGGTTCGATCCCGAAAGCAGTGATCCAGCAGCGATCTCCTTTCGGATCGTGGTCTCCCAGAGGCACGCGGCGAGCATAAGTCCCCACGACAAATCCGACAATCCGCTCACCGTCTCTGGCGACCAGGAAAGTATTCGGATCGAAGTTCTCGTCGAGAAGAACGCGGGTTTCCAGTGTGTCGAGCGTGACGGCGTCCAGCGGAAGAACTCTGTTCCAGAGCTTTATTACGCCGGCGATGTCGCGGTTGGAAATCGAGGTGAATGAAGTCTCCATCTGATTCCTTTTCAGTAAGTTGCACCGAAAGATATATAGTGGACCGCACCGAAGACGCCGAAGGATTCAAACGCATAATCCACGTGCAGTGTAGAGCCGGCGAAATTCTGCGATACCCCGATTCCCGCCGTCATACCTCGTTCGTCCAATCCTGTCATATAACCGGCGCGCAGTGCCAGAATCTTCGCAAAAGTATATTCGGCGCCGAAGTGCACACTCTCATTGAAATCGCGGGGATGTGTAGACTCGACACTGAGGATGAAAGAATTCTGGGCCGATTGCCGATCGGTCATGAAGAACGAAAGTGGATCGACGGTCAGGCCGAAGTTCACTGCGAACGGCATAAGGAACGCCTGCTGTTCGTACGTGATTTGCCTCGACACATTTTGAAGAGATGCGCCGAAACGCATGCCGTGGAAGAGGAAATCATATTGTGCCCCGACATCGAAAGCGGGCTCGCCGTGCGAATATTTCAGCGAAGTGATCTGGAGATTGGGGTCTGTCACGTCGGTCCCGGCGGTGCTGACATATGCGCTTCCAAGGTTCTGGTATGCATATTTCAAATGCACGCCATAAGAGAAATGGTCGCTGACCTTCTGTGAGAATCCCACTCCGAAGGCAAATGATTGCGGGCTGAACGTACCCGTCTCGACATACCCCTGGCTGTTGTCAGCTCGCCGGGTGCCATAGAAAGTACCGTAGTCCATTATTATGCCGTCAAACGCCAGGACGCCGAAATTCCCGAGTCTGACTGCGACCACAGGAGCAAGATAGTTTATGTCTGCGATCCCGACTGTGTAGTTTACGTTCAGGTCCAGGGATTTATCAATCCACCCGATCCCGGCGGGATTCCAATAGATAGCATTGGAACTCGTCATGGTCGCGACGCCGCTGCCGGCTTTGCCCATCGCCTCGGCCGAGACGGGGTTCTCCAGAAAACGAAAACCGACCTGCGCCTGCTCACTTTGTGCCCGCGATATTTCCGCCGCCGAGAGTATTACCGACAGAGTCAATGCAAATCGTGAAATTACTTTCTTCATCGCTCATTCTCCACTTAAGTCGTCCCAGACCTCTTTACCTGACAATTACGAATTTCACGAACTGGTCCGAGAGGTTTTGACCATTCACCCCCTGGGAGCTGGTGACCGCCAGGATGTATATTCCGCTGGTGACGTACTGGTTGCTTGATGTTCTTTGGTCCCAGGAGTCGTCCGCCGTTCCCACATGTTCCCAGCGCTTGACAAGATCGCCCGTCTCGGTATAAATGGCGAGAGTACACTTGTAGGGCAAATTCACGAACAACAGTTTGTTGGGGCTTCCGGAAAAGTTAAGGGCGCCCCCTGCCACGGTGTATGGATTCGGCACAACTCTGGCCTGTCCTGAGACGCTCAGTCCTGCCTTGTATGATGCCGCTGCCACTGAAGTTCTGGTTGCGTACCATGAGCTTTCAAGCCCCACGCCGGCGTTGAGCCCGGTGTTCTGTGTACCGTTGTTGACGGCTGAAACTGCGTAATAATAATTTACTCCCCTGGTTATGGTCGTGTCCACAAATGTCGTGTCACTCCTGTTGTGTGATTCGTAAACCAATTCCCAGCTTGCGCCCAGGTTGTTGGTCTGTATGTCGTAGGGATCATCGACGTAATAACCACCCTTCTTCCTATACACGCGCCAGGCGGCCCAGTCGTCGACGCCTGTTACAGCATTGTTGAAATAGGAAACGTCAGGGTATGACCAGCTGACCGTAATTCTGTCCGGACCGCTCGTGACATCAACGTCCGGCGGAGGGGGAGCCGCAGGTATCGGACGGCCGTGGCTGATCTGATCCCATGCCCAGTATGCCGCGTCGATCGAGTTCATTAATGAGTCCCTGCCGTAATTAAGGAGAAGACTGTCTTTCGCTGCACTGGTGATCTGGCCGGCGAACCAAGCTTTGCCGATACTATCGGCGACCTGATAGGGAGTCGATCCCGACGCCACAGCGTACACGAACGTCACCGAGTCATATCTTCCTGTTGCGGCATTCTTGGTCAGGCTGTATGGACCGACGGATACGAACCTCATCGGACCTTTTTGCAGGCCCAGACCGGTGGTTATCGGATCTGGTGGGAACTTGTCGGTGCTCTCCGTCCCAACATAGATATTTCGAAAATCCTGCCCCGATTGCCACAAATTCAGGGCGATCGAAGCATGCATCATTGAGTACGGCTGCGTCACATTGTCGGTGGAATTTTGTACCGAAACAGGCGCATACAGAAGTGCATATCCCGGTACTTGCGGAGAATAGATGTGCCCTGTCGTTCTGTCGGGATTGAAACTCGCGTCCTGGGATCCGTTGGGATAGGTTGGCGCACCAGCAAGCCCCGACTGATAGTATGCCCAGTAATAAGCTATGTAAAGCGAGTCTCTCGGATCATCGGTGACCAGTTTCGACTTCATCTTCATCCAATCGTCCAAAACATTTTCACTTTCAACCGGGTAGCTGCCGTACACCTGCTCATATCCGCCCATCGTGGGTCCGAAGCAGATTGAAAATGGCCACCACATCGATATAGTCTGGTCCGGTAACCTCGCAGTGATGTGGGTCCTCGGTAATGCTACCTCCCCCGTAAATTTCAGTGTAATTTTCCAGATGACGACATTGGACAATTCTGGATTGCTGAAAGCATATAGGGTCACATGCGCACGCATCCCGTATAAAGGGATAAGGTCGTCGAACTCGGCAACTTCATCTGCCGGCAAAGTCCTGTCGACCTGCCAATTGTACTGAGGGTTGAGTGTCACCCCATCGACGACAATATTCGGCGGCCGGTAGCGCCGACGCTCCCATGTCCAGTCTGTTGTGGCTGCACTTATCGGCTGAGATGGTTCCACAAATTTCGAGTGCCTCACTCCCGCCGTGTCGACAAGTCCGCTGTCGGAGAGCATTATCGGACTGAAGATTTGATAAAGCATATTTGACAAGTACTCATCAGAAGGCCAGAAGAAGTCGAAGTCCGGACCATACGTCGCGAAGTTCCAGCTGTACTCATTCACCATTCCTCCGTCGCCTCTGGTCTTGCTCAGCGTCCAGTCTATTGAATTCACATCCACTACGATGGGTTTGCCGGTCATGTCAACCTGAGAAAATGCCGGGCGGCTCATGAGAACCGTTATTCCGAGAACAAAGACGGCCAAAAATTCTTGTTTCAACTTCAGCATGTTTCTGCTCCTTTTCCCGATCGAATTAACACCACAGGGATTCGTTCTCACGAGAATTCTATTACTTCAAATAAAGCATTTTTCTACCAGACATTCTGCCATTTACCGAGAGAACCGATATGTATATTCCGCTTGCCAGTTTACTCGCGTCGAATACGATCTCATAGCTTCCCATCTTCTGAACTTCGTTTACCAGCCTCACCACTTCTCTACCAAGCACATCGTACACCCTCAACGAGACATAACTTAACGCTGACAGCTTATAGCTAATCACCGTCGTCGGATTGAACGGGTTCGGATAGTTCTGCAATCCAAATCCACGAACCGGATCTTGTGCAACAAGATGGTACACAATTCCGGTAGGAGCGTTGAGACTCTTCCATGTTGCCTCGAGAAGTGGCTGCGAGTATCCCAGGTTGTCCATGCCGAGCCGCCAGATTATCAATCCACCGAGGCTCTTACTCACGACATAGTCGCACTTGTCAGCGATGGAAACCGTGTCATCGAACGCGATGATATGTGTATTCGGCGGGTTTAGAAGGTAGGGGCATTTCGAAACGTCGTCCCAGTGGTAAGTCCAGCCTGAATTCTCGGAATCCACTGCTGCAGAATAGAAAACCGGCGGTGCACTCCCTGTCCGCGGCTGATATAGTCCGCTCGACTGGAAATTGTAACCATAGAACGGCAAGCCCATCAATAGTTTGGACGGCGGGACCGCACCACTCTGTATGAACTGTGTCATCGATGAATTGACCGAAC
>JAJYJD010000087.1 GCA_021789755.1 Bacteroidota bacterium | reverse complement strand
CGACACGGCGCTGCCGCCGTGCTTGGCCACCGTCGCCCCGGCTGCAGCAGCCACGAGCGCCGCCGCGGTCGAGATGTTGAACGTACTGGCGCCGTCGCCTCCGGTGCCGCACGTGTCGAGAATTACATCCTTGTCTATCCTCAGTTTCTCGGCCTTCTCACGCATAGCAAGGGCACTTCCGACGATTTCGTCGACGGTCTCGCCCTTTATCCTCAGAGCAACGAGGTATCCTGCGATTTGAGACTCGGTAGCTTCGCCGTTCATTATTTCAAGCATAGTTCTATATGCCTCATCGCGCGAGATCTCCTCGCCAGCGACGAGTTTTGCAATCGATTCGCGGATCATCTCAAACAGTCACCACTTTGTGCGTTTTTGCGTAGGCGGGGAGTTCCCGGAACAGAATCTCCATGAATTCCTCGCCGTATTTATTGTAGAAGTAAGTGAAGTTCAACACTCTTTCCTGCAGCTCGCGGTTTGGAAAGACCGACTGTTGAAATTTCTTTGTCTGCAGCAGCACCTGTTCGTTCTTCCGGCGGTAGGCAGCAGTCGTTTTCTCCTCGAGGTGCTGGAGATGGTGAAGCATCCGCGATACGGTCGATTCAAGGGAGCCTTTCAATGTCGGGTCGACACGCTCAAGCAGCGAGTCAAGGCGGTCGACGACCTGTTTGACTTCCGCGGTTACCTTTTCAAATTCTCCCGGTATATTTTCTGGGTTAGCGGCAGCCAGCGCCTTTTTCATGACGGTCTCCAAATCCGAAAACGCGTCCGATATATTCAGCTGATATTTCTCCAGGACTTTGGAGATACGCTTCTCGAGGATCGTTGCACTCGCGCGGGGGAAAAGAGGCGGCATCTCCACGCCGAAATGCTGATACACTCCCTTGAGCTGTGCGAAGTACGCGATCTCTCCGGGCCCGGCTATGTATGCGGCCGTCGGTAGAAGATAATCCTGGCAGATCGGGCGCAGGACGACGTTAGGGCTGAAAGTTTCAGGCCTTGACTCAAGTATGGTTCTCACCTGTTCGGGCATCAGTTTTCTTTTCGTCCCGCGAAGCGAGAATCCTGTACCGATCGGCTCGAGCCCGCGCCGGTTGCCGTCGTCAACGTAGAAGAGATTTATTACCCGCGGCTTGACCTGGACATGATACTCCTCTTCGAGCCCTGCGCTCTGCTTGATGACTTCTTCGCTCGTTCTTGGATATGACTGAAGCTCCTTTTCGAAGATCGGCTTCATCATGCGCTTCGCTTCGGCCTCGTACGGGTCGAGCAATAATATCGCGTTCTTTCCGAGGAGCTTCGTGAGCGTGCCGGCAAAGGCAGTAGTATAAGATTCTCCTTCCTTGTACGACGCCGTGAGCATCTGGAGAAGCCCGGGTTTGAACTCGGTCACGGGAAGAAGAGCGTCGATCTGTTGAAATACCTGCTCCACCGACGCGTCGAACTTGATCTCGCTCAGAGGCTTCAGGTTGTCGGTCTCACCGTTTGTGAAGATTGCTTCCACCCGAACGACATCGGACGCAGCATTGAGGAGATGTATGTGATTTGATTCCTCGAAATCATGGTCGTCACCCTCGAGCCAGAATACCGGCACAAATTCAAATTCCGGAAATCTCTCCTTCAGCTCGGATGACAACTTTATCGCACTAATCGTCTTGAATAGAGTATAGAGTGGTCCGCAGAAAAGCCCTACCTGCTGACCCGTAACGACACACACCGCGTTTTCACGGCTCAATAACTCCAGCAATGCTTCGTAATCGGGAGACTTGCTCAACCTGGAGTTTTGCGCGCGGAGGAGCTCGACCAGTTTTGCCCGTCGCGGGTTTATGCCGGCAGCGACCTTCTCAAAATGAGCTCTCAACCCGCCGTCTTCAGAAGGGTTTACATTGTAATACCTCGCGACCTTCCCGAAGTCAGAAACATAATCGGTGTAGAGTTTGGATTGCTCCGGTAATTCTGTGAAAGGGATTTCCATGTCAGTTCATCAATCTGGATTTTCGTTTTCATCCCCCGGAATAAGGGGATGCAAATCAGCACTTCGGGCCATCAGTTCCGCACCGCGAGTTTGTCGAGCGTCTCAAAAAACTCGGGGAAAGAAATTTGCGCCCATTCCGCATTCTTTATAATAGTCGCCCCCTCGGCGGCCAGACCTGCAACCGCGAAAGCCATCGCGATCCGGTGGTCCTTATAGGAATCGATCTCCGCGCCCTTCAGGCAGCCGGATCCCACGACGATGAACCCGTCGTCAAGTTCCTGGACTTCTGCGCCCATAGCTGCCAGGTTATCCACAACGGCAACGATCCTGTCGGATTCTTTTCTTCGGAGATCGTGCGCGTCGCGGACAATTGTCTCGCCATTGGCATAGGCCGCCATCACACCGATCAGGGGGAGCTCGTCTATGAGCCTCGGGATCATGCCGCCCCCGATCTCGACCCCGCTCAGCTCCGAGTGAGATACGGTGACGTCGCCGATCGGCTCCCCGGCAGCTTCGTGAATGTTTTCAATCTTGACTTTCGCCCCCATCATCACCAGGACATCGAGGAAGCCGGTACGCGTGGGATTCAGCGTGATGCCGCGGGCTGTCACGGAGGAATTGGGAAGTATCGCACCGGCTGCGAGGAAGAATGCGGCGGACGAAATATCGCCGGCCACATCGTACTCGGCAGGTTCGACCATAAAATCGGACGATATCGTTGTTTCAATGCCAGATGGGGTCTTGATCTTTCTCAGCTTGAGCATGCGTTCCGTGTGATCGCGCGACTCGACCGGCTCGACGACCGTTGTCTCGCCTTCGGCAAACATTCCGGCAAGTATCAGCGAAGATTTGACCTGCGCGCTCGGGAGAGGCATCTCGTACCTGATGCCGCGGAGTTTCGGAGCGGGGAAAATCTTCAGCGGCGCGGTCATATTATCCGACGCGACGATCTTCGCACCCATGTCCAAAAGCGGTTCGACGATCCTTTGCATCGGCCTGCGCCGAAGCGTCTCGTCTCCGGTGACAGCGCTTTCGAATTTCTGTCCGGCTAAGACGCCAGTAAGCAGCCGCATAGTCGTCCCGCTGTTTCCCGCATCAAGGATTGAAGCCGGCTGTGAATAGGACAACTTCCCTTCTCCGAAAACCTTCACAATTTCTCCGGCCCGGTCAATTTTAACGCCGAGCTGACCGAGACAGTTCATCGTGCTTTTGACGTCGCCGCCGGTAGAAAGGCCTCTGATTTCCGATTTGCCTTTGGCGAGCGAAGAAAACAGCAGGGCTCTGTGGGAAATGGACTTATCACCTGGAACCGTGAACGAACCTCGTATCGCCGCCGCGCCTCTCCTCTCGTAATTCATTCGTCCTCAATTTATTTATAGGTGACGAATGTCAGGCACTGTATAAATCAAGGACTGACATTGATTCAATATAAATTTGGGGGGGAGATTTTGCAATAATACCCGAAATTGGGGCGCTCGATCACTTTGGGAAAATCAGAGGTGACATGCGAAGATCTTCATTGAGAAGCGCCGCAAGCACCTTTGCAGGGTTCCCCTTGGTGTTTCATCTACCCGCTGTCAGGAGATCGGTTGTGTGCTATTACTTGAAGGAGATATCAGCGTTCCTTCTTCCTGGCGATAATGACTGTTTCGAATCCATACAAAGCCCAAGTCCCTCCTAAAGGAGCCTGCCTTTTTGTCAATCGGGAAAATGGTTCAAAGATTAATCCAATAAGAAATGGGATAAAAGGTTTGTTTCTCTTTTTTGCAAATAGTATATCCATACCATTTTCCTTCAACAAGGTAATAAAAGATGAGTATTGGATGAGGTTCTTATGCGTATCATCGTCATAAAAGTTAAGACTCCCCTTTCTACTTGGAAATCTTACGCTCTCTTCACAAGGAAATGAAATATAGATAGTTCCCCCATTCTTAAGTGAATCTAACATCGCTAATGTCACTTTTTGGTAGTCGTTGCAATGCTCCAGATTATGTGCCGAAATTACAGCGTCAAATGTATTTGAATACTTCGCAATCTCCGAGTGAAATGTTTTTGCTTCTGCCAAAATGAATCTATCGGCGTATTTATCAGGAGAATATGATTGATTGTAGCTACCGATGTCCAAGCCGACATAATAGACATCAGGTCTTAACGTTTTTACCTGATAAGGACTATCGTTGCCGCAACCGATGTCAAAGACTTTTCCATCCTTAATAATTGAATCGATGAAGTAATACTTATTCTTTGGATTAATTAGTTTGCCGATGGCACTCTTAATCTTCAGCACACTCATTTTCTTATTTCCCTCGGTAGTGATATGCCTTTGCCCTGAAGTCTCCCGAATTTATCGTCTCCCCTGTTCAAGTGCGAAGACACCACGGCCCGTCCCTCGGAAATCTGCCTGCTTTGCCGGACGGCGAGGCTTTGCCTTAACACATTCTCGAGGGATCCCTATCGCTCAGGGATCGGCACGACTACCGGGATCTCTGCAGCGTTCTTCCCGGGGGCAACACTGCCAAAACCGTATTCATCTTACGAAAACCCCGGCTGATTTTCTTTCGCGTGCCCATACTCGACACGGCGATCACAAATAATCCCGTAGCCGCCCCGGTTCATTCTTACTTATCCTTCCAGATCTTTACCTCGAACGTCCCCGACGAGGTCGCAACTCCGCGGAACATCCCCGTCGTGTTGAAGTCCATATCGTAGTTCCCTTCCCTGTCAACGGCAATGACGCCGCCCACGTTGGGCTTGAGAAGCGTGTGAATTATATAATGAACCGCGTCCTTCAGCGACATCCCCTTGTATGCCATCAGAGCGTTAATGTTGAACCCGACGGCATTCCGCATATATTCCTCGCCGATACCAGTTCCGGAAACCGCGCAGGTCTGGTTGTTTGCGTAAGTGCCGTCACCGACGAGAGGTGAATCTCCGATCCTTCCGGGCATCTTCCCGGTAAGGCCTCCCGTTGATGTCCCGGCGGCAAGGTTGCCATATTCATCCAGGCACACGCAGCCCACTGTGCCGTGATCCTTTTCCTTGATTCTCTTCATCCACTTCTCGAGCTCGGTCTTTCTTTCAGGAGTGTCGAAGTAGCTGTTCGGTACGGGTTTCATTCCCATCTTCACCGCGAACGCGTCGGCGCCCTGGTACGCGAGAAGAATATGAGGAGTCTTCTCCATTACGAGCTTCGCGAGCGTGATCGGGTGAGCGACGTGTTCCACCCCGGCCACCGCGCCGCACTGGAGCGTTGCTCCGTTCATTATGGCGGCATCCAGTTCATGACGCCCGGCTGAAGTAAAGACGGCGCCTATGCCGGCGTTGAATTTCGGGTCGGTCTCGAAATATCTGATCACCTTCTCCACGGCTTCCATGCTCGTACCGCCGTTAGCCAGCACGTCTCTGCCGATAGTGAGAGCGTGCTTCATCGCGGCATAGTACTGAGCCTTCACGGCTTCGGGCATGGATTCGCTAATCGTCCCGGCTCCGCCGTGTATGACGATAGTATACTTGCTGGTCCTCTCCTGGGCCCTGCCGCTGTCCGGCAATCCGACGACTATAACTGCCGTGATGGCGAGTGCAGCCAAAGTAAACATGTGCTTTCTCATTTTGCAGCTCCTTCCAGCGCGTCGGTTTGAATGCGCAGCTTGCTGTGCCACCTTCCGTACATAAAATAGATCACGAGCCCGATCGCCAGCCAGATCACGAAGCGGAGCCAGGTGATTGTAGGGAGGCCCATCATAAGATATACACAGAACAGGATCCCCATGATGGGTACGAAAGGTACCCACGGCGTTCTAAAGCCTCTCTTGGCATCCGGTTCCTTGACCCGAAGCACTAGGACGCCGACGCAAACGAGTACGAAAGCGAAGAGGGTGCCGATATTCGTGAGCTCCGCGGCTTCGCTTATGTTGGCGATGGCTGCGAAGAAGGCGACGAAGACCCCGGTTAAAATTGTGGTAACATAAGGTGTTCTGTATTTTGGATGGACTTTTGAAAAACTGGGAGGGAGCAAGCCGTCGCGCGACATCGAAAAGAAGATGCGTGGTTGTCCCATCTGGAACACGAGAAGGACTGCCGTAGTCGCGATGACGGCGCCGAAAGCGACTATCCCTGCCGCCCAGTCGAGATGGTTCATGTGGAGAGCCAATGACAGCGGTTCGGCGGTCGCCAGTTTCGCGTAAGGAACGAGTCCGGTAAGAACCAGCGCCACGGCTATATACAGGACGGTTGAAATCACAAGTGAGGCGATCATCCCGATTGGAAGAGTCTTGGAAGGATTCTTCGTCTCTTCCGCAGCTGTCGAAACCGCGTCGAAGCCGATGTAAGCGAAAAAGACGATCGCGGCGCCGGTCTGTATCCCCTTCCATCCGTTCGGCGCGAACGGCGTCCAGTTCTCCGGCTTAACGAAGAAAGCTCCGATTCCTATGAAGAAGAGAAGTATGACCAGCTTAATCACCACCATCACGGAATTGAACCTCGCGCTTTCCTTTATCCCGATGACGAGTATATAAGTGATGAGCGCAACTATGAGCACGGCGAAAAGATTAAAGACGATCGGTACGCCGAACAAGTGCGGGGCTTTGTCGATCAACCCGGGGGTAGCAAGTGTAGTGCGGTAATCCGTCACGAGATACCAGGGGATCGTAATTCCGAATCCGCTGACCAATTCCTGGAAGTAGCCCGCCCAGCTTATGGCGACGGCGATGTTTCCGACCGCGTATTCGAGTATGAGGTCCCACCCGATTATCCACGCAATCAGTTCGCCGAGCGAGGCGTACGAATAAGTATATGCGCTGCCGGCGATAGGGATCATGGAGGCAATCTCGGCGTAGCAGAGCGCGGCAAATCCGCAGGCCACAGCCGTTAGAATGAAAGAGATGACAAGAGCGGGACCTGCCCCTGCGTAGTTCGCGCTTCCGGCAGCGGCAGTTCCGGTCATCGCGAAGATGCCGGCTCCGATAATCGCGCCGACGCCAAGCGTCGTCAGATCGAACGCGTTCAGGCTGCGTTTGAGTTTGTACTCTGGTTTTTCGCTATCCGCTATGATGTCGCTGAGTTTCTTGGTACGAAAAAGATTCATCCAATTGACCTCATAGGTTATGTGATTGGAGTGAAATGTAGGAACAGGGGAATATAAATGCAATAAGATTGTTGCTTTTGCGGTCTCGCCCGGTCATCTGAGCGCCCGACCCGTCTATGATACGGCACGCGATCGTAGACTCACACTTCTATGGTACCGACAAGATAGGTCACAGCTTTTCCGGAGATCTTCACCTTGTCGCCCATGTCTTCGCAGAAAAGCTTCCCGCCTCTCTTCGAAATTTGCATTCCCGTCATGTGCTTCTTCCTCAGCTTTTCACTCCAATAGGGGATCAGCGTCGTGTGCGCCGAACCGGTGACGGGGTCTTCGTTAATACCTGCCTGTGGCGCGAAGAAACGGGATACGAAGTCGGCATTCTTCCCGGGCGCCGTCACGATGACGCCAAGACAGTCGAGGCTCCTGATCTTCTCGAAATCCGGTTCGATGGCTTTCACTTCCTCTTCGTGTTCAAAGACAACGAGAAAATCTCGTGACTTACGTACTTCCAAAGGGCGGGCTCTCAACGCCTCCGCCAGTTCACCGGGCGCAGAGTACGGCTCGGCCGGCCGCCTGGGAAATATCATCGACATAATATCGCCGCCGTAGACAACTTTGAGCAAGCCGCTCTTCGTTTTAAAATTAATCTCATCCCCTTCGTAACCGAGATGCTCCTTGAAGGCATAAGCAGTCGCCAGTGTGGCGTGGCCGCAAAGGTCGACTTCGACCACCGGAGTGAACCATCTCAACTCTATGTTGCCGTTCTTTTTCACGACGAAGGCCGTTTCGGCGAGGTTGTTTTCCGCCGCGATATCCTGAAGAGTATTGTCAGGGAGCCATCCATTTAGCATGCACACAGCCGCGGGATTCCCCCGAAACCTTTCATCAGTAAACGCATCGATTTGATAGATGGGGATTTCCATTTTCCTCTTGTCCGTTGCGTAATTTAAACCAGAAGTAATATAACCGTCTAATGGACTGAAATTGAAACGACCGATCGAGGGAATGAAATCCCATCGCCACGTCTGACGGCTTTCCGCTGAACCGACCGCAGACAACGTCGTCCGTACGGAAGATAACAGGAGGAGAGGAAATTAAGTAGCTTCAATTTGGCGCAGATCGCCGGCCGATTCCGGGACGCTTCCATAGAGCCTGCGCCAGGATTTCAAAATTGCTTCGTGTCCTTCGCGATGAGTAGGAAAGCTCAAGTGCCAGTTGATGTCTTCTTTCGCGCGCTTGTTCATGCACCTGACGCTCTGTAGCAGATAATCTGCTGTGTGCCACCCAGTGCGGGCTTTGCCAGGAAAGCCGGAATGCTTTCCGGTTTAGGTGCCCCGAGAGACCTTGCGACAAACTCCACGAGCTCCTTATACATTTCAGGTTCGTCGTCGCAGATGTTGAAAATCTTGCCGACTTTCGGCGTTCCGTTCTTGACTGCCGCGACAACGGCGTCCGCGGTGTCATCAGCGATGATAAGATTCCAGTACACCTTCCCGTTGTCTATGAGAGGGTATTTGCCGCTGCGAATTAGTTCATACATTGACACCGTGTAAGGCACATCGTATCCGTAGACGTTTCCGAACCTTAAAATAATTGCCGGAAGGTTGTCTCGAGCGACAGAACCCCGCGTCTGGTTCTCCATTTCGACCGTCCACTTTATCATCGGCGGAAGATCCTTCGCCGGAGGACAAGATTCGTCCACCCAATCTCCGTGACTCCTGCCGTATATGAACGTGACGCTCGCCTGTATGTAAAGCCTCACACCAACACGAAGCGACGCCCCGATGAGGTTCGTCGTCCCCTCGGTCCTTATCCTGTCGATGAGTACCCAATCATCAAGCGCCGTTATTATCGTAACGGCTCCGCGGACGCGAGCTGAATCACAACCTCACAGTCGGCCATTACTCTGAATAGTCCTTCGCGGTTGAACAACCCCCCCGCCTCGGGACGACACCATGGGAAGTCAACCATTCGTCATGTTCTTCCGATCTGCTGAGCCCTACGACTTCGTATCCCATGGCAAGCAGCTGCGGGATAACCCTTTTCCCTATCACTCCCGTCGCCCCCACAATAAATATCTTGATTTTCTGTTGCCCTACTCCGCTGACATGAAAAATTCGGGAGGCGTGATGACGGCCGGCGCTCATAACGGCGAGATCTGTAAATTTCAGATCAACGAATATGGGCGCCACCGGTTAGACCGGAAAGCGGTTCGTTCCACTTCATCCGGCCGGCCTCCCGATTGTGAATTGGTCAAGCGGTTTCCGGCTCTACAAACAGATCAGGGTTCCGCCATCTCTATGACCTTAGGCTCCACAAGCTTAGCAAAGTCCCTATAGGCCATCTTGACTAGTTCGCGATGAGAGCATGCGTTGAAGGCGATTTCTTCCTGCTCTACGAGGAGCCCGGACACGAAGACATCCATACCATAAATGTTGCCGAACGGCGGCATCGCTCCGAGCTCGCAGCCGTGAAATATTCCGGAGAATTCTTCCTCCGCGGCAAGCTCGACCTTATGCGCCCCGGTTACATCCCGTAACAAGTGCAAGTCGACCTTGTGAGACGCGGGGAGAACCGCCATGCAAAGCTTCCCGTCAATCTTCACGATGACTGTTTTAGCAAGCTGATCCGCCGGGACATGCGCGGTGTGGGCAATTTCCTGCGCCGTATAACCGAGCGAGTGACTCATGAGGACATATTTTACCCCGTGGCTGTCGAGGTATTCTTTCAGCTTATCCAGAGTCATGACGACCTCCTTTCCAGATTCGTTGTTAAGTCCGGTTAGGACTCTTTCAACTACTTCCAGCGGGCGTCACCTGGCGAAATGATTCCGACGTACTACGGAGAAAAAGCTGCGGGAAGGATTTCAGGTTGGAGCTTGGGCATCACTCGAATTCCGGCCAAGGTGCCCTGACATGTCGTTCGGGACCGCCATTGTTGACCAACACAACGGAGACAGACTGTTGTCGCACGGAAGGCGGTCTCGAGAGTAAGTTAGTTTTCTCCCCCGATAGTGTCAACATGTTGACAAGTCCACGCGGAAGATTGGCCGTTCAGGATATCTTTGCTTCGCGGGCCGGCGAATCCTTATGGACGGATCGGGCAGATCAATTCCATTTGCCTTTGGCTCCTCCAAGGCTGTAATTGCCCGCTCCGAGCAAAAAAATGCAAACACCGGTCAACAGATAGAATGCCTCGAGTTCCAATCCCCAACCGCCCGAGGGACCAACCACGAACATGCGGGAGTGTGAAACGAGCAGGATAGCCATGAACAGATCGAAAGATACGACGATGCCTGCAAGTCTCGTGTAAACGCCGATAATAATGAGAAGCGGCGCTACTACCTCTCCGACATAAACGCCGTACGAAATGAATGCCGGCAGATGAAATGCGGCAAGCGCACCGGCCATCCAGGAAACACCGTGCAAAAGCTTTGAAATGCCGTGAAAAAGCAGCAAACCACCCACCGTCAACCGAAGAATCAGTTTGCCCAAGTCCTCTGAAAAAGCTGTACTTCCTGCCATCAACATCACTCCAATCAAGTTACTTAGAAAGTTCTCGCTGACTATTTAATGGGTTAACCCCTTTCGGGGATTTTTCGTTCCATCGTCACCAGTGTTCGTGCCAGGCGGCTCCGAGTCACGCGAGAAACCATCCCGGGTTGCAGTATCAGGCTATCACATACTCGACAAAACGAATAGAGGAACACGTCCCACTCATTGATAATAGAATAGGATATGTCCCGTCCAAAACATTTGTATGTCAGGAGCCCGCGCCCCGTGGTGCGGTATCGCGGCATGGCGGGAAATTAAACGAATTCAAATCAACTCACCATGGGATGGCTCTTTGCGAATGAAACTAATGGGACATCGTTGATTGGTGCCATTAGTGATTAGACAAGTCCTTTCATTCGCACTATTCGTGTTGAATTCGGTGAGTGGTTTCATCCTTGCTCAGAATTCTACTGTTTTGTCAAATACACAATCACCCAGTTTCACTCTTGCAAGCTCCGTCCGCGGGTGCGATATTCATTCCAATAGCCATTTCCGCCGCGGCAGTGCTCTGGTCGCGAGACCCTCGAAGCAGCCGTTGCACCAAAAGCAAACCAAGGAGGAAAAATGACATCCCATATCCCCTCTTCGTCTTCACCCGGACCGATTCCGGCCGCCGGCGCAAACAGTGCCCGGCAGAATCGTGGCCAGGGCATTCACTCAAATAAGAATTTCGTCATTAACCTGGGATTGTACATTATAATTGCCATGATGACTTTACCACTTAGCACGAAGGCGCAGGCGCTGAAATATCCGAACACGTACAGAGACACCGTAGTCGACGATTATTTCGGAACAAAAGTGCCGGCACCATATCAATGGATGGAAGAACAGAACAGCCCGCAGGTTGAATCGTGGGTCGAGGCTGAAAATAAGGTGACGTTCGAATATCTCAACAAGATCCCCGTGCGCAAATGGATCAACAAGAGAATCACGAAACTCTGGAACTACGAGAAGGTCGGCGTCCCGAGCCAACACGAGGGAGGACTCTTTTACAGCAAAAACAGCGGCCTGCAAAATCAGAGCCCCGTCTTCATGAAGAAGTCGGCAAGGGGAAGATCGAAAATGGTCCTCGACCCGAATAAACTCTCGCCGGACGGTTCGATAGCACTCCTCGATTACGAAGCTTCGCCGAACGGGAGATACCTCTGTTACGGCCTGTCACAGGGAGGATCCGATTGGGAAGAACTTCACGTGAAGGATCTCGCGACCGGCAGAAATTTCGCCGACACGGTGCACTGGGTTAAATTCTCCGGAATCGCCTGGACAAGCGACAACAAGGGCTTCTTCTATTCACGGTTCCCCGAACCAAAGGAGGGACAGGCGCTGATGTCGGAAGCGGTCGGACAACAGCTCTATTACCATACGGTCGGCACTCCGCAAAGCGAAGACAAGAAGTTTTATGATCTCAAGGATTATCCGGGTTGGTACGTCGGCGGCGGCGTAACCGACAACGGCCGGTATCTTTTCATCACACTCAACAAAGGGACCGAGTCCAGGAACAAAGTCCTATATGTCGACCTGAAAGATCCGAAACACCCCGACCTTACTTCCCCTGTGACACCTCTCTTCGAGAAGGACAATGCGGAATACTATCCGC
>JAJYJD010000086.1 GCA_021789755.1 Bacteroidota bacterium | reverse complement strand
CCGATACCTTGTTGATGGAAAAAGCCGACGTGCCCGTCCAGCAGCCGCAGGCGTACAGTGAGAGCTTCCACGGAATTGCTTTGGAAAACGGAATGGTCAGGGCCGCAAACTGTACTTCGTGCCACGGCAACCATGACATACTTCCCGCAAGCGACCCCAATTCTCCGATCAATCCGAAGAACCTTCCGAAGACGTGCGGCAAATGTCACCCGAATGCGGATCAAAACGTCGCGAAAGGGAAGGTCCACATCATTCCCGGAGAGAAGAGCGCAGGTGTGGTCTATTATGTCTATACATTCTTTAAATGGTTCACTCTTTCAGTGGTCATCTTTCTCCTTGTCCACATAGTGCTTGATCTTTCAGGATTCATTAGGCGGAAGCATGCAAAACACGAGTAAGCCCGACAAAAGATTCGAAGGGATAGCAGAAGCCATGCTCAGCGACGTTGAGAAGGAAGAAAATATCGGACTTGATGAAGAATTCAGATCTCATCTTAAAGAGGAGCTGATCGAGAAAGTCAAGCAGCATGCTGAAATCAAGCGCAGACAGGCGCAGGAAAGGAAGAAGAAGGAGGCGAAAGCCGGAGAGGTATCTTTTCTCCGCTTCGGCCTCAACTTCAGGATGCAGCACTTGGCTCTCGCTGCCGGTGTGATAATTCTGATTATCAGCGGCCTCCCGATAAAATTCCATGACACTATCGTTGCAAAGATATTTTTCGAGCTGACCGGCGGCATAACGGTTTCAAGGATAATCCACAGGATCGGCGCGACACTTCTCATCATCGTCTCTATATGGCACCTTACTTACATCACGCTTACAAAGAACGGTCGAAGCGACTTCAAGCAGCTTCTGCCGACGATGAAGGACTTCAAAGACTTTCTCCAAAACATCAGATACTTCATGGGCGTGACAAAAGAGAAACCTAAGTTCGGCAGGTTTTCTTATGTCGAGAAATTTGATTACTGGGCGGTCTATTGGGGGATGGTCATAATGATCTTATCAGGACTGCTTTTGTGGTTCAACAACTTTTTTCTCGGCGTCGTCCCGAAGTTTGTCTTTGACATAGCAACTGAAGTACACTCCGACGAAGCAATGCTTGCTACACTCGCCATTGTCATATGGCATTGGTACAACGTTCATTTCAACCCCGAGGTGTTTCCGTTCAACCCGACTATATTCACCGGCAAAATATCGAAAACAAGAATGCTGAGAGATCATCCTCTTGAATACGAGCAGGTCACGTCGAATGCCCGGGAGAGGCAAACTGACAAGAAGTGAGAATGAAGAGATTCAGGCGCACCATCGCAGTTCTCATACCTGTAATCGTGATATATGGGTTCTTTCTTTTTCTCAGAGCCTCGGATGATCCCAAGTTTTGCGCTTCCTGTCATTATATGCAGCAATACTACAACAACTGGCTCAACTCCAGCCACAATCAGGTATCCTGCGGCAAATGTCACTACGCGCCGGGAATCGGAAATTACATCACGGGAAAATTGAGGCTGGCCTCAGAGATACTGCGGTACTACATGGGGGCCTACTCGACGGAGGTCACTTCGAGGATCAACGACGGCGCCTGCTTGCAGTGTCACAAGAAAGAGGATTTCTACTTCAAGGACATACGGTTTGACAAAAATAAGATTTCTTTCAATCATGCGGATCACCTCTCGGCTGGCAAAATGGGGTTTTCTGTCAAGTGCCAAACGTGTCATTCTCAGCTCGTCCAGGGTGAACATGGTGGGGTGTCCACGCAGATATGCATCCTGTGCCACTTTTCCGGTTCTGACATGAAAGGCGGACCTGTCGGCGGTTGCAACACGTGCCATGGTGCACCGAAGAACAACATCTATGTCTGGGATATCCCATTCAACCATTCTGAGTATCTGAAGACCGGGGTACAGTGTCAGACATGCCATCTGCACGTGACGACAGGCACTGGAAATGTCAGCAGGGAAAAATGCCTTGAGTGCCATGTCAGCGTGCCTGATTTGTTTCCTGACACGAAGTCCATGCATGATGAGCATGTCTTCAAGGAGGACATCAAGTGTTTCAAATGTCATGGCGACATTAAACACGGAAAGATAGAGATGTACGACGTCTTTTCTCCTGCGTGTCAGGGATGCCATGGAAATAGGCACAGCGTACAGGAAGAGGTATATTCCGGTACAGGTGGAACGGACGTGCCCGTAATACCGGATCCCATGTTTCTGTCAAATGTAACTTGTGAAGGCTGCCACACTTCATTGGGAAGACCAAATACCGCAACCGCCTCTCTTGTCCCGGCGGGTCTTTCATTCGCACAGCGTGTTGCTGCGGACATGTCGTGCAGCACCTGCCACGGCGGAGGCTACGATAAGCTGCTCCGTCTCTGGCAAAGCAACGTAAGAACCAGGATCCAGAAATTGGAGCTTCAGGAATCCAGGAATTTACTGTTTACCGGGAAGAGCGACGCTAGCAACGAGAACCTTTCCCTCATTAAAACAGACGGGAGTTTCGGAGCTCACAACAACAGGTATATTAACCTGCTTCTTGACAAGGCGGAGAAGCAATTGAGGGTGGCCGAGAAAAAACCCGGCATCGAATTCCTGTACGAGAAGAATTCAGCATGCTTAACGTGTCACTTCGGCATTGAGAATGTAAGCGTGGAGGTCAGAGGCGAAACATTCCCGCATGGGCCTCATCTGTTCTCAAGAAGATGCGTCGATTGTCACACAAACACCTCCCCGACTGCAAAAGGCCACGGGCAATTGACTGTGAAAGCAGATTCCTGTTCGAACTGTCATCACCTGGCGAAAAGCAACAAGTGTGAAACATGCCACAGCATTCAGGCAGACTTCTATAACGGGAAGTTCCTTGCTGCCACTCAGGATACAATGGCAGCGTCAGGCATCGCCTGTTCGGATTGCCATCTTGCTGAGGGGGAACATCCGTCGATACCATCGGCACAGGTCTGCTCCACCTGCCATGATCAGAGTACCGCAAAGGAGTTTGAAGATCAGACAAAACAGGTTAAGAATGTCATTTCGCGCTGGGAGCGAATATTTCCCCAAATGGTGGTAATTTACCAGACCACGGAAAATAAGGGCGCGCTGGATACTCTAAAATCACTGGATGTTGAATTGGACAAGCTCCAGGAAGAAGGCTCATTCGGAGCACACAATCCGGCATACACGCGACACTTGATTCACAGAGCTGCGGATTTCCTCAACGGCTTCAAGAATTAATATTGGCGGAAGCATGAAGAGTATATCGATGCAGAACGGACTACGAGACGGGTCATTAGCGGGAACGGCAGGAATCCGACCGAGAGGCGAGACTATGAAAAGAAGAATGATGGTTGACACTAAAATGACCGAACACTTTTCCAGCCTGATCAGGAGAAGGATAAACATCGTCCTTGAAATGATGTACGAGAGGCCGAATGAATTGGTCGACCTGGAGAGCGGAGAGAAATACATCTGCAGTGTCTGCGATATGGAACACAAGCGTTGTGAGTCGGAACCCGATTACAGATGCGAGATTGCCAGGAAACGGGAGACGGAATTCAAGGATCTCGAGCTCGCGTTGGCTAGGCTGAAGGAAGGCACTTACGGTTACTGTGAAAGCTGTTCGGAGTTCATCGGGAAGAAAGAACTCGAAAAATCTCTGACGCGGACTTATTGCGACAATTGCGCGAGACAGAATTGAAAGTGACGACAAGTAATATAAGTTGCTCGAACGCCCCGCTTCAAAGAGGGTCGGCATCGGTTCGCCCTCGCGGGTTTGAAGTCACAATGTTTCTTCGTAATCAAAATGGAGGTACACAAATGAAAACAATAGCGTTAACGGTAATGGCAATTGCCCTGACTTCCGCATGGTCGTACGCTGCGGCGCCTACCCACGACTACGTTGGAGTAACCGTGTGTAAGATGTGCCATCAGACAGCCAAGAACGGCGAGCAATTTCAGAAATGGCAGGCGAGCAAGCACGCCCAGGCGTACAAGACTCTCCTGACTCCTGAAGCACAGAAAATTGCCGAAGCCAAAGGCATCAAGGGGAAAGCTTCGGAGGCCAAAGAATGCCTCGAGTGTCACGAGACCGCTTACGATGCACCTGCTTCTCAGCTCGGTCCGAAATTCAATAAGGAAGACGGAGTGCAGTGCGAGACCTGCCACGGGCCCGGTAAGGATTACATGAAGATGGATATCATGAAGGATCGGGCGAAGGCTGTTGCGAACGGGCTGACACTCCTTTCGGTCAGCGATGGAAGCGCACAGAAATTCTGCGAGACCTGCCACAACAAGAAGAGTCCGACTTTCAAAGAATTCGACTTCAAGAAGATGTGGGCTCAGATCGCGCATCCGGTCCCCCAGAAGTGAAATCTATATCCGTCCGTGCTCATCACGGACGGATTTCTGCTTCAAAGTCACATCTGCATAAAGGAAGGTGGGTTGTGAAAGAAATTCCGGAAAAGACGGTACTTCAGCGAACAATTGTCGCGTTCCTCCTGGCACTCTTCACTGCGTTCGGCGGCGAGCAAGCGCGGGCGCAGATGGTGAGCGGAAGATTCATGACAACATTTTATTCCTATCAGCAATACGACACGTCCAACGTTGCCAAGCTGAGCCTTCGTGGATTTGAGGCGATGCAGCTGAACTTCGGGGCGGGAAATTATCAGTTGCATACATACCTTCTTGCAACGGACGATTTCATCACGACGCTTCCGAGCGATCCGCTTCTTCGCGCGGCGAACCTGTATTTCGAGGCGAGAAAGATCGGCAATATCGTGAACCTGAAACTCGGCAGGCAGCCGGTATTCTCCAGGGTCGGGGTCTCCTCTTTTGACGGCCTGAGCGCTGACGCGAAGTTCCTTGACGACAAGATTTCGCTCGTCGCGTTCGGCGGCGCCCTGCCGCCGATGAATGAGGACCTTGAGCTGAACACCAATCTCAAGGACAATATGCTTTACGGAGCGCAAGCCTATTACTCTCCCTTCGATAACTTCCGTGTCGGAGGTGCATACGTCGACAAGAGCTTTAGGCCGCCGGGCTACTACACTTATAGGCTGAGCGTGGACCACACAACTCAGCCGGTCCAGGACAGCATACTGATAGACCCGTCTGCGATCGCAAACCAGTTCGTCTCGGGGGATTTGTTTTACTACACTGACAAGATCTCGGGATATTTCAGGCTCGATTACGACCTGAATTTCTTTGATATCAATCGGACGGAGGTCTCTTTTCGCTATTCTCCCATCCGTTCTTTATCCGCAAATGTTGGCTACTACCACCGCGATTCGAGGCTTCCATACAATTCGATCTTTTCGGTGTTCGACCATAGCGGAACTGATGAGGTCGACCTCGGGGCGAATTATATGTTCACGCAGGACATCACCGCCTTCGGCTCGTTCAGCAGAATATTCTATACGGGAGACAACTCGAACGAGTTCACTATCGGCACGAACCTTTATCTCTTCTCATTGAGTTTCTCCCACAACGACGGGTTTGCCGGAAACTTGAACGGTGTTAACGCTCAGTTTATCTATCCCTTTATGGATCGAAAGTTCGTTCTGATAGCTTACGGCTCCGCGACTGACTATAAAATCCTTCAGTCTCTCAAATCGACCAGCAGGTTATACAGCGGTTCCGTCGGGCTGACTTATCGCCCGATAAATCTGCTTTCCATCAACCTTCAGGGGCAGTACTACCAGGATCCCGTGTACAAGAACGACTTCAGGGGATATCTGCAGGTTAATTACTATTTCTTCAAAAATTTTAATTCGAACTGACGGAGGCGCACGTGAAAACGATCAGATTTTTCGGACTCATCGGCATGGCGGCGTTTCTGTCAATCTCGACGTTATTTGCCGGCAAGAATGCGCCTACCCTTGAAAACTCGAAACTTATTAAGTTTTCTCACTCAAAACATATCAATGACGTGGGAGCGGCTTGTACAGACTGCCACACTGCGGTAAACACGAGTACGAACGCGACCGACTACCTCATTCCCACTATGGCGACCTGCTATACGTGTCATGATCAATCTTCGACGAAATGCGAGTTCTGCCATACTTCTTCGGACAGCACGACGTACCAGAAACTCGCCCAGATTCCCAGCCCCGTGTATTTCTCGCATAAACAGCACGCCGGCACCTTGCAACTGAAATGTGAGACATGCCACCAGGGGATAGACTCGGTCGCGTACGCCGAAGATGCACCCAATAAAGGGCTTCCGAAGATGGAGGATTGCACTGTCTGTCACGGCCAGGGAGAGACGAATTTCTCGCTGAAGAAAGTGGATCATCCGATAGCAGCAGCGCCGGGCGGTTGCGAGACGTGCCACAAAGACCTAATCGATCTTGTGCCGGAGTCGCACAAGCAGGTAGGTTGGATGAAAGAGCACAAGGACTTTGTGAACATGAGCGGACCGCAGAATGACTGCAAGTCATGCCATACACCTGCGACATGCCAGGAATGCCACGACGCTTCCAACATGGCCAAGGATCTGGCACCGGGTCAGCTTTATGTTCCCTCGACCCCTTCACTTTCTCCTTTGACGACGCATAAGAACCTGACAATCGAGAAGGTCCACCCGGATAATTTCCGTTTCACGCACTCGATCGCAGCCAAGGGGCGTGAGAGCACTTGCTACACTTGTCACGACGAACGAACATTCTGTGTACAATGCCACAATTCCGAAGCGAACGGTGCATTGATCAAGCCGATCTGGCACGACGGCGGCGGTTTCGTCACAAACGGCGTCGGTAGCGGCGGCGGAAGACACGCGCAATACGCCAGAAAAGATATTGAGAGCTGTGCAAGCTGTCACGATGTCCAGGGCGGCGACCCGGTTTGCATAACCTGTCACACCGATCCCGACGGAGTCAAGGGCGACGACCCCAGGACTCACTCGCCGATGTACATGCACGATGTGAACGGGAGCTGGCACACCGATCCTGGCGCGGTTTGTTATACATGTCATACCGATCCCAATGCCCATCCGGGCGGCAGACCGGGCATCGGCTTCTGCGGTTATTGTCACGGCAGCAATCCGGGAGATTGAAAATGAAAACACACATTGGAATAGTTCTTGCAATTGCTGCTGGCCTTGCTTTCGCATCGTGCAGCAAACTGCAAAGCGATAACGTCCTTGCCACCACAAACTGCACCTCCTGCCACGGCAGCGCCGCGAGCCCGGCGCCTCCGCCTGACGCAGCCGGCAACACAAGCACGTCGACTCCTGCGGTTGGAGCTCACCTGGTCCATCTCTACGGAAGCGCGTTTGCTTCGAAAGTTGCCTGTTCCTCATGCCATATTGTACCACAATCCGTCGGTCCGGGCATTCATCCCGACGGTCCCGGCAGCGGAAATCTCATCATGTTCTCAGGCGTCGCATTAACGCAGACCAACATGCCCGGTACGCGTTTTTATGACAGCACTCTGGCAACCGTCGTCCCCCAGCCGACTTTCAGCACCCAGACACTTACGTGCAAGAATACGTATTGCCACGGCAATTTCAAGGGAGGCAACAATTTCACCCCGACTTGGACGGTCGTCAACACGAGCCAGGATTCTTGCGGGAGTTGCCACGGCCTTCCGCCTAATGATGCCACTCACCGGGGAAAAGGCATAACCGTGCAGACGTGCTATTACTGCCATTCGCCTATGATCGGTCCGGACGGTACAATATTGGACGACTCCATGCATGTAACAGGCAATCTCGTGTTGTACGGCAGATCCATCTCGGCGTGGTAACCGGGATCCCGCTTGCGACATTCACGATCCGCCTGAGGTAAGAGAACGATGTTTAGGAATGAGCCGGGGACGCCGCCAACCCGTCGTCCCTGGCTTTTCTGTAGCCGGAGGATCGGACGGCGGCGACAAGTGCTGGACTATTTTGAATTGAAACAAAAGCACGCAGATAACGCCGAAAGAAGACGAGATGGCCACAGACCAAATTATCATTAATAGATATATCAGCGGGAATCCATGCTTATTCAGTTTGTTCTGTGTACAGTAATTTGAAATTAGCCCACAGCCCGGCGGCAATAATCTTTGCATTATTGCGAACGTTTGGCGTATTTTGAATCTCAAATTGAACCACTCACGACGGCAAAGCACAACTCAGCAGGAATAGGAATTGAAAAGACTTGATGAGATTAAAGGCTGGCTCATCGACCTTGGCGGAACTTTGTACGTCGGAGACGTCGCGGTCCCGGGTGCAGCTCAATTTGTCGGCAGGTTACGCGATTCTCGTAGATATTTTCGCCTCATCTCAAACACCACAACGCATTCGCGCCGTCAGATCGCCGAGCGGTTGAGCGGACTCGGCATCGACGCGAAACCGTCCGAGATTTTTACCGCGTCTTCTGCTGTGGCGGAATTGTTGAAGAGCTTCAGCGGCATGAAGTGTTTCTTCCTGGTCTCGGATAATATCATGGAAGAATTCGAGGGGATCGAAATATCCGAAACGAATCCCGACTACGTTGTGCTGGGTGACATGGGCGACAAGATGGACTACCTGCAGCTGAACAGGGCGTTCCGGCTGATAATGAGCGGATCGGAGTTGATCGCGCTGAAGAAGAACAGGTTCTTCCGCGATTCGAAAGGTCTTCAAATCGACGCCGGAGCTTTTGTAGCGGCCCTTGAGTATGCCTCGAATAAGCAGGCAAAGATAATCGGGAAGCCTTCCCGCCAATTCTTCAACCTTGCCGTCCATGATATCCGTATGGAAGCGGGCGAGAGGTGGCTCTCCGCGGACTTCGCCGTGGTCGGTGACGATGTGGAGGCGGACATCAAGGGTGCTCTCGACGCAGGCCTTGCCGGAATTCTCGTCAAGACGGGGAAGTACAACGATTCCTACAGCGAACACTACGGCATCGTCCCCGACTGGACGTTCGATTCGATAAAAGAGCTCGGAGAGAAATTGGGTTGATGGTACACCTGACGCCGCCTATTGCCTCCCGAATTTCCGTTTGCAGCTCACGCCTGACAATTGCATTTGGATACAACTACAGATAACTTCATCGGAAAAGTCATGAAAAACCTCCGTGTCATCGAGCACCCGCTCATAAAAAGGGACCTCAGCTTACTCCGCGACAGGACGACAACAAGTGAGGATTTCCGCATAGTTTTGAAACGGCTTACCTCTCTGATGGTTTACGAGGTAACAAGGGATTTGAAGCTCCGTTCCCAGGAGCTGGAGACACCTCTCGAAAGGACGCAAGGTTACGCGACCGCCGAAGAGCTGATACTCGTCCCTGTCCTTCGCGCGGGATTAGGCATGCTGGAATCCTATCTCGCGTTCATTCCAAACGCAAAGGTCGGACATATCGGCCTGTACCGTGATGAGACTACATTGAAACCTGTTGACTACTATGCCAAGTTTCCCCGGGACCTTTCGAAGAGCGTCGTAATATTAATCGACCCGATGCTCGCCACGGGCGGGAGCGCGTCTGCCGCTATTCAGTACCTGAAGCAAAAGGAAGCAAAAAATATCCGATTGAACTGCGTCGTCGCAGCGCCTGAGGGAGTGGCATTGCTCGAGAAGGAACATCCCGATGTCCCGATATTTGCGGCGGTTCTCGATCGGCAGCTGAATTCCCGCGGCTACATTATGCCGGGATTGGGTGACGCCGGAGATAGGATTTTCGGGACCTTGTAGTCATCAGACTGCCCTCGCTTCATTCACATTTCTTGTTCGAAAGTTAGGAGTGCGGTCTTTGCCTTCCTCAAGTATTCATTCGCCGATAGAATGAACATATGAAAATCAAGCTCGTAATCTGGGACCTCGATAACACGCTCTGGGACGGCATCCTTGATGAAGGGGAGGTGGTTCCCCGCCGCGATCGGATCAAGATCGTCAGGGAATTGAACGACAGGGGAGTTGTCAGCAGCGTCTGTTCGAAAAATGACACTGCAAAGGCCGCAGCTAAACTCACCGAGATTTCTCTTGCCGATGAGCTAATATTCCCCTCAATTGCCTGGGAACCCAAAGGCTTGATGGTCAAGTCGATAATCGATTCCTTCCAACTCAGGGCAGAGAATGTCCTTTTCATCGATGATGAGGAGGCAAACCTGAGGGAAGTCGTTTTCTACAATGAAGGCGTCAACACGCTTAATCCCGGAAGTGATAATTTCAACGAGATACTGGAGCGCATACTGTCGGAAAACAGTAAGGACGGTCGCAGGCGGTTCAACCAGTACAAGAATCTCGAAAAGAAAAGCATTGCCCGAAAGACTTACAGTGACAATAAACTCTTTCTGAGAGAGAGCGGAATCACAATTGAACTTGATTATCGATGCGAGCCGTACCTTGAACGGATCGGCGAGCTCATTAACAGGACGAACCAGCTGAACTTCACGAAGCGCAGGTTGACCGGCGATGAACTGAAGCGCGTTCTCGGCGGAAGCAACGAAAACTTTGTCGTCTTTGGCCGGGACAAATTTGGCGACTACGGACTGATTGGCTTCGTGTCATTAAAGAGTCAGCCGCGCGAGCTCGAACATTTCGTGTTTTCATGCCGCGTCCTGAATATGGGGATCGAGCAATACATTTACGATAAGTTGGGCTGCCCTGCGATCAAGTTGGTCGGTGAAGTGGCGACCGAGCTCGTTAATGACGGGAATGTTGACTGGATAAGCGAAGGGCGGTTGGGCAGTTCCGGCAAGTTGAAGACACAGGCCATGCGATCCCGTGTTCTGATTGCGGGAGGTTGTGATCTTTACCAGATGCACCATCTCTTGAAATCCGGCTCGGGAATAGACACTTATTTCAATTATCCGTCAATGAAATACGGGATTGAACTGCACAGGGACAGCCTGATTTACCTCTACGGTTCGAAATATTACAGCCCCAGCAGGCAGAAGACGATCATCGACAACTTCCCGTTCGTCGAGCGGGATTTCTTTGTGTTCCCGAAGCTGGACCAGTACGACCTCGTCATCTACAGCCCGTTGGTCGATTATCTTCAGAACACCTATGCTTACAGGGAAGATCCTGCTATCGTCATCTCATGGGGAGATTTCACGAACCCGACGGGGGCAATCAGCGATGAGGGAGAATTTCTCAGATCGGCAGGTTTCACCGCCGATCAAATAGCAACTCTATCCTCGAAGTGGACTCCGCTTGGCCCGATAAGCGCGGAGAATTTCAGGAGTAAATTGAACGCGGTGTTCGACGGCTTCAGGGGGAAGCTGGTCCTTGTCGGCGGTGCCTCCGGGCACATACCGGACGGTCAACAGAAGTATCTTGATCAGCATCTGCGCCTCAACGGAGTGCTGAAGGATTTTGAAGAGAGCAGAGCGTCGACTTACTACGTCAACATCGATAATTTCCTGACGGGGCCGGGTGACTTCACAAGTTCCATCAGACACTATCAGAGGCATGTATATTCCCGTCTTGCAACCTACATCGTTGAGAACTTTTATGATTTGAGGCGGAGAAATCGCGTCGAAGTAACGATCGGAAAGTTTGCAGAGAGGCTGTCGCGGGCAGCCCGAAAATTGGGATTTCGGTCTCGGCGCCGATCCCCAGGCTGACGCCGTCGGAGGTGCACTTCGGGAAATGCATGGGGGGAATTCAGAATGTGTTCAAAAATACAGGACGACGAGTCGTGGAACGGTCGTTATCCGGCAAATATCTTTCCTGCCACGAAAGTCGCGAAGGCAGCCAATCCGCCGATTGCCATACTTTCAAAGCCGCTCCGCCACGTGTTCTTCCCGGTAACGATCGTCTTTGCAGCACCGACACCGAACAGTACCGACAAGGTAAGTGCGGCGCTCGCTATCAATCCGGAGGACGGCTGCATGAAGAGGTAAGGGATGACAGGCATAAGGGCACCGAACGCATATGCACCTCCCGTCGCTATCCCTGATTTCAGCGGCGATACGGATTGGTCGAGCGAAAGTCCGAGCTCTTCCCGCATCATTATGTCGATCCAGCGATTCCTGTCCGAGGTTATGTGGGAGATAATATTCTCGAGCATCTCGCCCTTGAAGCCCTTCGCTTCGTATATCTCCCGGATCTCCTGTTTTTCAACCTCGGGAAAGTTGTCGACCTCGTAACCTTCCCGGCTCATTTCTCCCCGAAAGTATTCCATTTGAGATTTCGTCGAGAGATAGGCTCCCAGGGCCATCGAGATGGTCCCACCGATCAGTTCGGCAAGTCCAGCGATGAGGATTACTTTACTCTGCACGCCCGCACCGTTGACTCCGGATGCGACCGCGAAGGCGGCCACAAGGCCG
>JAJYJD010000085.1 GCA_021789755.1 Bacteroidota bacterium | reverse complement strand
CGTCCCCACCGAACGTATATGTCTGCCATGTGAAGTTGTTGCTCGTCGTGTCCATGGTAGTCACCTGAATGGGCAGGCTTGTGTCGGATACCTGCTTTCTAATGTACCGGTATGCTTTATAAGTGTAGGCCTGTTCCGGTTGTGCAGTCGTGTCGATCACCGTCGTATCCGAACCGCTCAAGTTTCCTGTCAGGACCGTATCGCCGTCTCTGGTTATCTTGAACTCTCCGCCGCTGACCACTGGCGGCTGACCGCTGTACGCTACCTTCAGCCACACTTCCGTACATGTCACATAATCCGTTGAGAGCTGCAGGTTCTGACCGACGTGTGGCCCTGTGGGAGATGATTTGCAGCTAAACGAAAACGCTGTGAGTACCGCCAGAAGAAATAATCGCTGGATCAATTCGTGCTTGTGCATCTTCGTTCCTCTTATTCCCTTGTGGAAAGGTTTTTAGCTCTCTCTGAGAACATATACAACCCTATCACGACTCGCGGTACTACCTCCGCGTCTGGCACTAGTCTAAAGGCGGTCCCCCTCTTTGTAGTCGAAGTCACCTGCATCACGGCAAATTCCTAAAGAAGTTAACTCCATACTTCTGTCGGCGCAAATCTGAAACGAAGAGCCTTTCAATCCGAAATTGACGTAATTTCTTAAGTTCCACAAAGAAACCAAAATCCCCCGGTCATCGATTTGACCCTGGCACTCTACAAAGGCTCAACTTACGTGCCTCAATCCAACCCCTTGAATTAGCCAGAAAAAACGGATTCCGGGTTTAGCAATTCCAGAATCCCGGACAAACTCGGATCCGATTTTCCAGAATTCTGGAAAACCCGAGAACTTCTGCCCAACAAATGCTAGCGTGAAATTGGTGACCTTGGTGGGTACAAGTAATCACGAGAAGAGTATTGATGGAAGGTTCAGAACGGCAATCACCATTGCACATCCAAGGAATAGGGCTCCTCGTTCATTACTCTATCATGTTCGAGGAGATTAGCCGGTATAGCGTCGAACTGAGTCCGTTTTAATCCCACGTAAATTCGCAAACACCGGGTCTTCAAGACTCCGGCTCCCACACGGAGAGGCTCGCGTCTGTTACGATTCCGTAACCTCCCCAACTGCTTACTTGATACAAACCTGCAATGCGCTGTTTCTGAGCCTATTGGTTCCGGCACGCATGTTGTTGGCTATATGCTTGGTTATGAAAAACATGAGTTTAAATACGGCTTCAACGGGTTCAGAAATTTCAAAGACAAGAACATCTATCAGGAGGTTAGCCATGAAGAAGTTAATGTTAACAGCAGCGATGGTTTTCGCAACCGTCGGAATGTCATTCGCGCAAAACAGCGCCGGTCAGCCGGTTACTATCAATGCTTCGGTCATTCAAGCTATACAGCTTTCGGTAAACACCGCGACTCTCAACCTTGGTACGCTGATAGCGGGTACCACCCCAACGCCAGTTGATCCGACGACAAGCCCAATCCAATTCACCCTGACCGGAAACGGCAACTCTCTCATTCACATAACATTCGCAGCGGTAACACTGAACGGGCCGAGCAGCAGTACCCTGACATTCACTCCCAATTTGAACGGTGACCCGAGCTCTGCCAATCAGGCAAGTCCATCTAATCTAAATATCGCGAGCGGCTCAACCGTGACACTCAGCGGTGCCAACTATTCATCCTCAAACTACTACTTCTGGTTAGGTGGAGGTGTGGGGTCAATAGGGGCCGGTCAGACTCCCGGCGCTTATTCAGGAACCTTCACCCTGACGGTTGCTTACTAAAAGTTTCGCACTCCCCCTCCTGTACTAGATGGCGAAAGAGGCTCGGCACATTCAGTGCCGGGCTTTTTTTTTGCCCCTGCTCTGATACCGCATGTTCCCTACTTATCAAACAGATGAGTCTGCATCGCTCCAGGAAACCTCTCAACGGAGTTCATTTTTGACTTTTGAGCTTTGACTTTGGAAGGAGTACGCCCAGTTGGACTCGAACCAACAACCTACGGCTTAGAAGGCCGTTGCTCTATCCAATTGAGCTATGGGCGCATTGCAGAATAAAGATAATCAAAATCGGCATGAAAAGGCAATGAGATGTGGTTTCATTTTCGGTGTGGCGCGGGCGACATGGTAACCCCTATCAGGTGTCGCGAGACTCTAAATTGATTATTGTCGCCCCGAATGATATATTTTTGCACAAAATGCGGAAAAGCCATCGAATACGTAAACGCACTTCTCCAGTAAGTCTCAAAGTTCGCTACCCCAGTCTCAGTGAGCCGTTCAGGCAGAAGCTGCCGAACGGTGTCACGGTGATCGGTGAGAGCATACCGTCGGTAGAGAGCATTGCGGTCGGTGTCTGGGTGAACTTCGGTTCACGCGACGAGAAGAAGGAAGAGAACGGCCTTACCCACTTGATAGAGCACATGGTTTTCAAGGGCACCGGCCATTTTACGGCGGAAGAGATCGTGGGAAGCATCGAGGGACGGGGCGGGTACATTAACGCCTTCACGACCAAGGAATTCTCCTGTTACTACGCCAAAGTGTTCAAAGATGAACTTCCGCAGACCATGCACGTACTGTCGGACCTTGTAATTGATCCGGAGTTCAAAGAATCCGATTTGCAGAACGAAAGAAAAGTAGTCCTTTCCGAAATGCAGGAAGTGTACGACGATCCCGAGGATTGGGGGATGGACTTCATAGAGGAAAGGATTTTCGACGGCAATTCGCTGTCCATGCCGATAATCGGAAAGTCCTCGGTTCTTCGCGGTTTCAGGACGCGCGACCTTCGCAGTTTTCATTCCAGGAACTTCACGGCAGACAGAATTGTCGTCAGTGTCGCCGGCAACTTCGACAGGGAAATCCTGATTGATCTTGTTTCAGAATTCTTCGCCCCGTTGGCGCCAGCTTCGAAGATTTTCATCAGGAAGAAGCCGAAATTCAACGGGGCGGGGAATCATACAGTCCGGCGGGGTACGGGTAAGCAGGCGCATCTTATCCTGGGCGCGCCCGGGCCGGGTTTGGACGATCCGCAAAGGTATGCCGCTTCCATGGTCGGAGTCATTCTCGGGGACGGGTCGAGCTCGAGGCTCTATAAGAACGTACGTGAGAAGGGCGGGCTTGCATATACGATATACTCGTACGGCTCCGCATATGCGGACATCGGCGTGACGGGGATATACGCCTGCACGGCTGCGGGAGATTTCGCGAAGGCGGAGAAGAGGATCTACGCGACGATAGACGAGTTTGTGCAGCACGGTCCGACGAAGGAAGAAGTCGGCAGGGCCAAGGCGCAGCTGAAGGCGGGAATAATTTTCTCTCTGGAGAGCCTATGGGACAGGGCCTCGCTCTTCGCGAGAGACGAGCTTTATTACGGGGCGAAATCCAGGTTTTCGGAATCGCTCGAGTCTATAGAAAAAGTCAGCGAAACAGACATCGCGGAGGCCGCGAGCAATCTTACAAGGGACGGATTTGCTTCGGTCAGAATATTACCCCAAAAGTCGAATGCGTAGCGGAGATCCTGCTGCGCCTGAAAGGAGAAACTAATCGATGATTGTCGGACTACTGAAAGAAATAAAACCAAATGAAAACCGGGTAGCACTCCTGCCGGCGGGAGTAGAGTTGATGGTCGCGCACGGGCACAAGGTTCTTGTGGAGAAAAATGCAGGTGTCGGAAGCGGTTTCCCGGATGAGTTGTATAAGAAATCCGGTGCAGGAATCGTCGCAACTGCCGGAGAAGTCTACGGCGCTGCCGAAATGGTCATGAAAGTGAAGGAACCCATCAAACCGGAATACAGGCTTATCCGGAACGGGCAGATAGTCTTCACGTATTTCCACTTCGCTGCGAGCAAAGAGCTGACCGAAGCCATGATGAAGTCCAAAGGCGTCTGCATAGCTTATGAGACCGTGCAGAGACAGGACCGGTCGCTTCCTTTGCTCATTCCCATGAGCGAGGTGGCCGGAAGAATGGCACCTCAGGAAGGCGCGAAATACATAGAGAAGACCATGGGCGGAAGAGGCATTCTTCTTGGAGGAGTGCCGGGGGTCGAACCCGCAGACGTCGTTATCATCGGCGGCGGTATCGTCGGACAAAATGCGGCAAGAATCGCTGCAGGGTTCGGCGCTAAAGTAACGATTCTCGACAACGATCTGTATAAGCTGCGCTATCTCGACGATGTCATGCCGAAGAATGTATTGACACTTGCCTCGAACCCGTACAATATCCGGAAAGCCGCCTCGCGTGCGGACGTACTCATCGGAGCGGTTCTCATCCCCGGCGCGAAAGCACCGAAGCTTGTCACGAAAGAAATGTTGAAAGACATGAAGGAAGGCGCGGTCATTGTAGATGTCTCCGTCGATCAGGGCGGCTGCATCGAAACATGCCATCCGACGACACACGAGAACCCGACATATATCGTCGAGGGTGTTGTCCATTATTGCGTTGCCAACATGCCGGGCGCGGTCCCGTTCACGTCGACCGTCGCCCTGACGAACGCGACGCTTCCTTACGCTCTCCAGATTGCCGACAGCGGCTGGAAGAAAGCTGTGAAGTCGAACAACGAGGTGAAGCTCGGTCTGAATATGGCATTCGGAAAAATTACTTATGAGCATGTGGCAGAAGCATTCGACTTCCCGTACACGCCCGTCGAGGAAGTGCTGGAATGAAACGAACACCGGCCATGCCGGGGAATTTCCGGTTCATGGCAAATCCAAATCGCTCCCTGGCTGTTGTTTGGAAACATGCATATTTATTACTTTATTTTCGTTAGAAATGGTAGGATGAAATGCCTAAGGTAACAATAGTCGAAGATCCCGTTGACGGGAAGGGAAAGACTGTAGAAGTCGAAAACGGCACGACGGTGATCCGCGCGGCGGCGCAGGCCGGCGTCGAGATCCCGCATTTCTGCTGGCATCCGGGATTGTCCGTTGCCGGCAATTGCAGGATGTGTCTCGTTGAAATAGAAAAAATGCCGAAACTGGCTATCGCGTGCGCTACGCAGGTATCCGAAGGTATGGTGGTACACGTGAATTCGGACAAAGCAGTCGAGGCAAGAAAAGCGATTCTCGAGTTCATACTCATAAACCATCCGCTTGATTGCCCGATATGTGACGAGGCGGGCGAGTGCAACCTTCAGGATTACACGTACAGTCACGGTCCGGGGCACAGCGCCTTCGAAGAAGCGAAAAACAAAAAGCCGAAACGGGTCCCGCTCGGACCGAACGTCGTCTACGATGCCGAGAGATGCATCCTTTGCTCGCGCTGCATCAGGTTTATGGACGAGATCGCGAAGGAGCCGACCCTCACATTCGTCGAGCGGGGCGACAGGGTCTTCATAGACACCTTCCCCGGCAAAGATCTTACGAATCCCTACTCGATGAACGTGATAGACCTGTGTCCGGTCGGGGCGCTCACCAATCGTGAATACAGGTTCAAAGCCAGAGTCTGGGAGACGTCGTCTACGGAAGGAATTTGCCCCGGATGTGCACGGGGCTGCGACGTCAATATCTGGGTGAGGAACAACGAGATTCTCCGTCTCACGCCGCGACACAACCCGGAAGTAAACAACTACTGGATTTGCGACAACGGCAGGCTGAATTCATTCCGGCACGTCAATTCCGGTGAACGACTCAACTCCCCAATGATCCGCAAAGACGGGGTTCTGCAGGAAGCCGGCTGGGATGAGGCGCTCGCGCACGCCGCCGATGCGCTGAAACCGTTCTCGAAGGACGAAATTGCCGTTCTAGGCTCGGCTTTCGCATCGGTCGAAGACAACTATGTCCTCCGAAAATTTGCGAGACAGGTGCTCGGCACTCAAAACATCGATTTTTTCCGGCACGAGATCGAGGGCGACCAGGATGCCCTGCTGATACGCGCAGATAAGTCGCCGAACGCGTACGGTGCCCTCGAGGTCGGCGTCGCGCCGTCGAAAGGTGCGGATGTAAACCGCATTTTCGAACTCATCGCATCGGGAAAAATCAAGGCCCTCTATGTCATGGACGACGACATCGCTGCTACCAAGGAGCGTGAGGAACTGCTCGCCAAGCTCGATGTCCTGATCGTGAATCACTGGGTCAGCACGAAGACCACGCAGCTTGCCGACGTCGTATTTCCGAGCGCGACATTTGCCGAGAAATTCGGGACGTATGTGAATTTCCTCGGACGTGTGCAGCTTTCCCGGCCGGCGGTCTCGACTCTCGAGCAGGAAAGAGTCCCGGGCAGGTTCAACATGAGCAGGCTCGACAAGTTCGGGAGCGCATTCGACAAGTGGAACAAAGGTCCGCGCAGGAATGTCCGGTCGTCGTGGGAGATCATCTCCGCAATCGGCAGCCTCCTCGGCGGCAAAATGCGCTACCAGTCCGCTGAGAAAGTGTTCGACGAATTGGCCCAATCGATTCCGAGCTTCAAGGGATTGTCTTACGCCAGGCTCGGCGATCGTGGTGCGCCTCTGAAGAAAGCGAAAGAAGAAGCACTGGTGAAATGATGGCATCCGGAAATTCTCTTGCCAGACACTCTGATTTTTGATGAATAGCCCGTGCGATCCAGGTTTGTTAATTTGAGCGTGCGGCCCAGACTACGTCGGTTACAAATGCCCATTTACAACTCCGCGCGTTTGGCTGTTATCGAATGGAATAACTGCCAACGGCTCTTGCAAAGAAAGAACTAGAGACTAATGATAGCAATCGAAGCCCTTATTAAGATCGTAATTCTTCTTCTGGTGGTGCTCGGGATCGTTGCGTACCTGGTGCTGCTCGAGCGAAAAGTAAGCGCGTATATGCAGGACAGGATCGGTCCGAACCGCGTCGGCCCGAAAGGGTTGTTCCAGCCTATCGCGGACATTCTGAAGCTGATATTGAAGGAGATGATCGTCCCCGAAAAGGCCAACAGCTTCATTCACGCGCTCGCGCCCATCATTTCCATTACCGTCGCGGTCGGTGCGCTCGCAGTCATACCTTTCGGCAATTACATAGTCATAGGCGGCCAGAAAATCAGCCTGATGATAGCGAATGTTAACATCGGGGTACTCTATATCCTCGCGATGTCTTCGCTCGGTGTCTACGGTATCACGCTCAGCGGATGGGCATCGAACAGCAAATATTCACTGCTCGGCGGGCTCCGATCGTCCGCCCAGATGATAAGCTATGAGCTGTCGCTTGGTCTGAGCCTTATCGGAGTCTTCATGATCGACCGCACTTTGCAACTCGACAGGATCACGATGGCGCAGAGCATGGGTTTGTGGAATATTGTGTACCAGCCGCTCGGCTTCCTGGTCTTCGTGACTGCCGCATTCGCAGAAACAAATCGTCTGCCGTTTGACCTGCCCGAGGCCGAGCCCGAGCTGGTGGGAGGTTATCACACGGAATACAGCGGCATGCGCTGGGGGCTCTTCTTCCTGTCGGAGTATACAAACATGATCGTCTCGAGCGCGGTCATGGTTTCGCTTTACTTCGGAGGCTGGTCGCTGCCGTATGTGAACTATGCTGCGATGGCGCCGAATTTGGCGGCGCTCGTACAGGTCGTGACGTTCTTCGCTAAACTCGGAGTAATCATATTCATATTCATGTGGGTACGGTGGACTCTGCCTCGTTTCCGGTATGACCAGCTGATGAATGTCGGATGGAAGGTCATGCTTCCGTTGGCAATTCTGAATTTGCTCGGAACCGGCGCAGTGCTGCTTGCAGTTAAGTAATGTGAGGTAAGCAATGATGACCAATGGCAACGGAAAAACGGGACCTAAGCTGACTCTGTGGGAGAAACTCTACTTTCCGGAGATCATTCACGGGATGTCGATAACAATAAGGGCCTTTTTCAGGCCCAAGTTCACGCGCCAATATCCTGAAGAGCGCTGGACTCCGCCGCCGGTATTTCGCGGCAGGCCGGTGCTCGTAATGGAGGATGAGACGAAGGTCGAACGCTGCGTCGCGTGCGGACTTTGCGCCCGGGTATGCCCTTCGCTCGCAATCGAGGTCCAGGCCGCGGAAACGGAACTCGATAAGGAACGCTATCCCGAGCGTTTCGAGATAAATATGCTCAGATGCATCTTCTGCGGCTTCTGCGAAGAAGTGTGTCCGGAAGAGGCGATAATAATGAGCAAAGATTTCGAGATTACCTTCACCGATCCGAGAGACGCGATTTTCGGAAAAGAAAAGCTGCTCATCCCGGCGTCTCATCTCAAAGATCGACTGGAGTTTCTGAAGCAGTATCGGTGATCCGTGATGGTCTCACCGAAGGAAGGAAGCACGCCTGTGCATGCCGGAACCTTCTCCGGCCTTCATTGTCCTCCGGTGTTCCGGAGATTATTCAAACGACCCAAATCCATCCCTGCGAAACAAGCAGTTCGAAGGAGAGTGAAATGAAATCCCACACTGAGTACCTGTGGTTCAATACGAAGAACAGGAAAGAGATGGTCAACATCACGGCCGATGTGGAAAAAAACGTGAAGGCAAGCGGGGTGCAGGAGGGATTTTGTCTCGTCAGCGCCATGCATATAACCAGCGGCATTTGGGTCAACGATGAAGAGCCGGGCCTGAAGCTGGACCTGATGGAACTTCTTGAGACACTGGCTCCTTTCAAGCCCGAGTATCGTCATCATAGAACGGGTGAGGATAACGCGGACGCGCATCTAAAGAGGACGCTGATCCATCACCAGGTCATTCTTCCGATTACGAAGGGGAGGCTTGACCTCGGACCGTGGGAGCAGATCTTCTACGCCGAGTTCGACGGTCAGAGAAGAAAACGCGTCGTGGTGAAAATCATAGGGGAATGAATCATTTGCCATCCGCTTTGTCCGGGTGGCAGAGTGTACAGCTGAGAAGTGAGAACAATTGAACCGCAGCGTCACGGGAACTTGCGGCTTTCATCGATGGGGCGTTCGATTACGGAAGAAGATACTTGCTCGGGGTAATCAGCCCTTTGCAATCTGGATGACCATGTACAGTATGGAAATTCCCAGCAGCGTCATTATCGAGGTAAGGACTTTCGGGTGCGCGTGGTAGCTTTCGGGGAGTAATTCGCTCGCTCCAATATAAATGAAGAACCCGCAGAAGACTGCGAGGATGCTGCCGAGCTCATAGGCCGGAAGCTTGAAAAATCGTGTAAGTAGAATTCCTAATACGGGAGCAAGTGCATCGATCATAAGCCACCATGATGCCTTTCGCCGGTTGCCATTGTCCTTCAGAACCAGGCTTACCGTATTTATGCCGTCGGAAAAATCATGAGTTAGAACGGCCGCCGTTACGATGGTACCTACCGCCGCCGACACCTGGAACGCGAACCCTATCACCGTGCCGTCGAGGAAACTATGCATCGATAGCCCGGCGGCGCCGAGTGTTCCGCGATGCTGGAGGACGCCGTGTTCTTCATCCCCCTTGGAGAGGAGTATTACGGCCCTGTCCATGATGAGATACGCGATGAATCCGGCTCCGATCATGAGCGATATCGAGGATGCTCTTGTCGAGGTGTTTTGAAGGGCGAGGGCTTCCGGCAGAAGATCAAAGAAGGCAACGCCTATCACTGCGCCTGCGCTGAAGCCGAGGATCAGGTGGAGTTTATCTCTGTACTTGAGGGCAAACAAACCTCCCAGCAACGTGGACATAAACGTGGCGAGCCCGATGACCATAACCGTCATTCGAAATTCTCCTTCTGATAGTTGTACCACATCAACCGCAACGGTACAATTTAACAAAGTGACGACTTAATTCTTAGAAAGAATGTCACGAAGCGACTGCCCTGGCCATCGGATGCATGCGTTCGCTTCGGATGGAATTGTTCCTTCTCAGACTTAAATTACAACGAGAGGAATGACGGGATGGAGCACAAACAGGCGACGGCAGAAGTGGGGGACGGGTGAAAGGTCCGTTGGCTGCTTCTGTTGCAGGGACTGACGGCAGGATAAGGGACTCCGCAGACGCAACACTCTCCGGTACGTCGCAGAAGGGCCTGGTTGCCAGGCTAATCCCTTTTTTGGGGCCTGCCTTCATTGCCAGCGTCGCGTATGTTGACCCGGGCAACTTTGCTACGAACATCCAGGGCGGATCGGGTTTTGGCTACACGCTTCTTTGGGTAATCGTCGCGAGCAATCTGATGGCGATGCTGCTTCAAACGCTTTCGGCGAAGCTCGGTATCGCGAGCGGCAGCAACCTTGCCGAACATTGCCGCAATCACTTCAGCAAACCGGTTGTATACGGGATGTGGGTGCTGATGGAATTCGTGGCGATGGCGACCGACCTTGCCGAATTCCTCGGTGCCGCGATCGGGTTCAACCTGCTCTTCGGTTTCCCTTTGATAGTCGGCGGGATCCTGACGGCAATCTGCACGTTCCTGATCCTCGGCCTCGAACGCTACGGCTTTCGTCCCCTGGAGATCGCGATTACCACGATGGTAACCGTCATAGCGGTGAGCTACCTGATCGAGACAGTGCTCGACAGGCCGGAGCTGAAGGTTCTCCTGTACCATAGCGTCGTGCCGCAGTTCTCCGGAAGTGAAAGTGTACTACTCGCCGCGGGAATCCTCGGGGCTACCGTCATGCCGCACGCGATTTTCCTGCACTCGGCGCTGACCCAGCAGAGGATCGTTGTTAAAGAACCCGACAAGCTGCGGAAGCTCTTCAGGTTCGAGGTCCTTGACGTTACGATCGCGATGGGGATCGCCAGCCTGGTCAATATGGCAATGCTCGTCATGGCGGCGGCGACGTTCTACAAACAGGGGATCACGAATATCGCGACGATACAGGACGCGTATCTCACGTTACAACCGCTTCTGGGAAAAGCGGCGGGATGGATATTCGCGATTTCGCTTCTCGCGGCAGGTTTGTCTTCATCCACCGTCGGGACCAGCGCGGGGCAGGTCATGATGCAGGGCTTTCTCCGACGGCATATCCCCGTCTGGCTGCGACGGGCGATCACGATAATCCCCTCCATCGTTGTTATAGCTGTCGGGCTCGATCCGACCCGCACATTGGTCATAAGCCAGGTGATATTGAGTTTCGGCCTCCCATTTACGATTGTTCCGCTCATAATATTCACCAGGAAGAAAGAAATAATGGGGATCCTCGTCAACAGGAAATCGACGACGGTCATCGCGGTTATGGTGGCCGCTTTGATAATTTCCCTGAACCTATACTTAATCTATCAGGTGTTCCTTGGATAATTCGCAAATAAAAAAAATACTTGTCCCTCTGGACGGGTCGACTCTCGCGGAATCGGTGCTGCCGGCCGCCGCGCGTCTCGCGAAAAAAGTCGGCGGGACAGTGACGCTCTTCCATGTCATCGAAATGGATGCGCCCGAGAAAGTCCACGGCCAGACTCACCTCACGAAAGCGGATGAAGCGGAAGAATACCTGGCTTCGGTTGCGTCCCGAGCGGTGTTCGAAGGAGTCTCCGTGGTCGAGCATTTGCATGAGACCGGCGTCCGGGATGTATCCCAGAGCATTTCCGACCATTCGGAGGAACTGAATGCTGACCTGGTAGTAATGTGCACTCACGGCAATACCGGTCTCCGGAACCTCCTGGTCGGATCTATAGCACAGCAGGTTATTTCACTCAGCAAAACGCCGGTGATGCTTGTTAATCCGGCGCTCAAGAAATCGAGCGCGAGCCCCAATTTTGAGAACTTCCTCATCCCGCTGGACGGCAACCCGGACCATGAGCATGCCCTTTCCTATGCGTTAAACCTGGCAAGAGCTTGCAAGGCGAAGATGCATATTCTTATCGCAGTTCCGCGCTTCGGGACCATGTCGGGTGAGCTGACTATAGTGAATCGCTATCTTCCGGGTACCACTTCAAGGATGATGGATATGCTTGTGCCTGAGGCGAAGGATTATTTGAAAAGCCTGGTGACGAAACTGGAAGGCTCCGGCCTCAGCATTTCGACAAGCATTTCGAGGAGCACTCCGGCAAAGGCCATATCGAAGACGGCGAAGAGTGTCAAATCGGATCTAATCATACTCGCGACGCACGGCAAAGCCGGCTCGAAGCCGTTCTGGGAAGGAAGTATAACGCCAAAAGTCATCAGGTCGGGGAAAGTGCCGATACTGCTGGTGCCGGTTAGAGAATAGAAGATGCTGATGACTTGATCTGGGATCTTGACAGTGCAATGGCTGTTGAAAGGTTCCCACGGCAAGGCCCATCCTTGATCTCTCACACAGGGAGAAAATTGCCAACCGATTTTTCTTGACACTGACTCAGCCTGCCATTAGTTTGGGGTAACGACGTAAGAAGGAGAAGCACGATATGGGCAACGCGAGAAAATTCTTCAGTGCGGGCGGAAATTCGCAGACACTCCTGGCGATTTTATTCCTTGTTCCGGTGGTTCCCGCCATGGGGCAGGTGCATATAAGGGAGAGCGTAACGATTGCACCAGGCGAATCTAAGAAGGTAAGGGTGGGAATCACACATTCTCTACGCTATGAAT
>JAJYJD010000084.1 GCA_021789755.1 Bacteroidota bacterium | reverse complement strand
AAATATTCAAAAGTTGATCGTAATCGCCAGCGTTGTTCGAAGAGTTGTCGTGACCGCCTATTCCCCAGTCGACATACTGAGCAAACAAGGTTTTTGGATAGTCGGTAGTACCCATGTTCGTAATTTCATAATACCAGAAGATCACATCCTCGGCTAACACCTGGGACCACTGAAAACCTCTTCCGTGAACCTGCATTCCCAATCCGCCTCTTGTGGTATCTTCAGCATCCGGGTGAAAGTCGTACTGATTTATGTAATCGCGATCTTCATTGTCATCGAAAACGAAATATGATTCGAGATCGGCGTTGCGGATTCCCTTTCCGAAGAAGCCATCCCACTGCCCGTTCCAATCGCTTGGTCTGTCAGGCCATGTCGAAGGCCAGGTAGTAGGATCATCGCTTCGCGCAACACTTGACTGGTTTGGATTTGCATAACCGGGCAGCGGCCACCACCCGTAAGTGACTCCGGTAGCGGGATTATACCGGGTATATTCATAGTAATTGGTTTCAAGCGGATGAAAGGTGTGTCCGTCCTTGTTTACTTCCGCCTGAACTATTATGGCGACTCCGTCGACATAAGTGTGGTTTGTTCCTTTTGGCCACACCCCGCTCAACGTCGGCTGGTTCTGCCAGTCTGCAATTTCGCCGAAGTTGTAAAAAACTGTCTGGACAAGATTGCCGTCCATGATTCCCATTTTGGTGTAGTTATGATTACCCTTATTCTTATCGACTATCTGCTGTGCAAAGCTTCCTGATGAACACAGAAGTATTATTCCGATAAGAAGCAAAAGATAATCCGACGAACATTTAGTTTTCACGGCAATCCACCTCAAAGTTCTGAATCAAAACTCCATTGACATTCCAAGCAACACTTGTCTTGGAGCCGAATAAAAATCCGGTCTTGTAAAATATTCCTGTATCGTGTTGACTCCCCTCGGCGGGGCCTGCGGTCTCGTTTCATCAAGAGTATATCCGGCTCTGCCAGTATCGGTAAACACATCCAGTTCATTCGGGGTATCAAACAAATTATAAATCTTTGCAAAGATAGAGAAATTCATTCCACTCAGCTTTAGATATTTTGTCAGATAAATGTCGACGTTGAAAAACGTCGGCTTGTTGGCGCTATTTTCCAAACCAGTCCTTTGGTTCTGGTAAGAAGGAGTGTACGGCAGGCCGGAATCAAGCTGCCCGATTGCACTTGCAATAAAATCATCGGGTACTCCGGCCGTGAGAGTGAAGTTCAATGAATGTCTTCTATCCCAGTCAAGCGGGACCAATTGCTTATTTGCCTCAATCGGCGGAGAAGCCTGTGCAAGGTTATATACTTCGTTAGGATCCGACGCATCACCTTTGGCTACCTGAAATGTGTAATCGACGCTGGCCCCAAAGCCGTCTGTAAATCTTTTATCAAATGAAATGGTCATACCGGTGACGTCGCCGTAATCTGTGTTTATGTATTCGGCGAACTTCTTGAAATTATTCTTTACAAAGAGCTCCACTCCCAAGAGGTTTCGGATATCTTTGTAATAGGCAGTCACGTTTAATCCGATAACATCCGTTAAAGCTTGCTGCAATCCGATTTCATACATTACCGTCTCCTGGGGCTTCAAATCTGCGTTGCCAATGGTACTGCCGATCAAATCAGGGTAATTTCCGGTGAGCGGAATTCTGAAGTTGGGATTATCATAAAGATACTGGAAAGATGGTACCTGGAAGAAATGTCCGTATGAAATGTGTATCGCGCCCTTGTCACTTATCGGATAGGAAATGCCAAGCCTCGGGCTCCACTGATATTTGGGGCTTGCCCTGTGAAAATACCGGCTCGGGAACGGCGGCAGCAAGGTATCGAGCACGGCAATATTGTTTGGGTCATTAAGGACACTGCCATCGGGCTGAAAATAATCGAACCGCAGTCCGATATTCACTACAAGGTAATCAAGCTCGATTTTATCCTGGGCATAGGCTGCAAGCTGGTACGGATGGTTTTGATAAACATTATAGTCAAAGGTTCCTGGCGTGGGCAGCTGAGGTTTGTTGCCGGTTGATGCATCAACAAGGACCTGGAAATCCTGATAGTCCAGAGTATTTAAATCCGCTTCGACGCCGGTCTTCAATTCATGAATGTCGTTAAGCTGATCGGTAAGATCGGCTTTAAGAGTATATGTTTTTGTATTGTGCATGAAATGCCAGTTCTGAGTTCCACCGACATAAAGCGCATTGCCGCTTACTTCACTGAATAAATTCTGATTTTGATACGATGTATCAAGAGGATTTGCGTATGTGTATTGTTTGTAGTCCGAAGTATAATTAGAAGCCAACAAATCGAGAAATGCAGACTTGCTGAAGACGTGAGTGTAGCTTATGCTGGCCAGATAACTGTATTCGTAGTTCTTGTAATTTCCATCCGGATCATAAATGAACATGTGGTCATAATTTTCGTAATCATGCCGCTGGAAGAGTCCTTCAACAACTATTCCCCTGCTTTGCCCAACCTTGAAATTCAGTTTACCCTGCAAAGTCAGCTGCCGGGAAAAATTCATCGGTACATCCTGTCCGTTTCCTGTAGCACCGACATACCATTGACTCGGATTATTAGAAGAGAAATTGGAAGAATCCCATGGATTGAAAATTCTTTTGCCATAGAGATAACCATCGTCACTGAGGTATCTCGCAGACGCGAAGAATTTGGCAAATTGATCCGTTAAAGGAACAGGTCCGCTCAAGTTGCCCTGAAGGTTGTACGTTCTTGCCGGATTGAAACCTCCCATATACTGAAAGAGACTCTTCCTCGAGGTAACGTAATCCCCCGAATAGGCAGAGAGACCGCCGCTGTAATGATCTCCCGGGATTTTTGTGATCTGATTTACGACGCCGGACATCGCCTGTCCGTACTCTGCATTAAAAGTACCGGTAATTACCTGGAGTTCCTGGATACTGTTGGTAGCCGCTTCCATGGTGGGGTCGCCAGAATAGACATCGTTGACCGAAACGCCGTCGATCAGATATTTTACTTCGCCCAACCTACCGCCCCTGAAGTGACCGTCCACCACGCCTGCCTGGAGATTTATGACGGATTGCACGTCTTCAACGGGAAGCCGGGAGATGTTGCTTCCTGAAATACTGGACTGAGTTGAAGTAAGATCCTTCTGGACCAGCGGCCTCGATGCCGTAACAACAACCGTATTTACCTGGACCGCCTCTTCGCTCAATTCAAAATTAAGTTTGGTGGTCTGATCCGCGGATACGCGCACATTCTCTACCGCCACCGCGCCATATCCAACCGTAGATGCTTTCAATTCATAGACACCCGGAGGTATATTCAAAATGAAATAGTTCCCATTAATGTCTGTTGCGCCCCCCATAGATGAGCCAACAATCAGCACGTTAACACCAATCATCGGATCTTTAGTCTTGGCATCAACGATTCTGCCGGCTATTTTGCCAGTCGTCCCGGCAAAGAGATTGACGGACAAAAGCGCCATGGTTATAAAATACTGTAGGAGATTTCTTACCAATTTGTAACAATTGCTCATGGCTTTTTCACTTGCTGCTTGTTGAATGTTAAGCAAGAGGATTACATGCTTGCTCTGCTATTAAGTAACCTTCGGGGTCAAAGACCATGACCCCGAAGGTTATGACAAGTTACTTCAGGAGAAGCATCTTTTTTGCTTGTACATTGCTGCCGGCGGTAATTCTATAGAAATAGATTCCGCTGGCGACTTGCTGTCCGGAACTATTTAATCCGTCCCAGATAAGATTGTGCACGCCAGGTGCCTGCTTATCGTTGACGAGCGTTTTCACTTCCCGCCCAAGGACATCATAGATTACCACTCTGACGAGCGAGGATTTGGGCAACGCATAACTTATGGTGGTTGTCGGATTAAACGGATTGGGATAGTTCTGGAAAACCTGGAACTTCGCCGGAATTAGTACTCCGACATCTCTGACGGCGGTGACACTCTTCTCAACAGTCATATCGTCAAAATATACTTTACCCGTGAACAAGGAATATATATGAATGCGGAATTCCGCACCGGTATAAACCTTGTCGCTCGGCACCTGAAAGGTGACGTTGAATTGAGTCCAGTTGAATGATGTGACTGCCGGCAAAGTGAATACCGAATCCGGTCCAGTTCCATCAAAGCCATCGTTATTTCCCAGTTTGGTAAAGAATTGCGGAGTTATTCCAACGCCCCACTGCCCTGGGTGCGCAGCTGCTGAATCCGGTTCCAGATTGCTTGCCTTAATCCAGAGACCGACCGTGATATAATCACCGGGAGCGATTGTGGAGTCAATAGAAGTGAAAGGCATTCTATGAGTGCTCACGAAGCCGTCATGCGTATCTCTTCCGGCAGGCAGGTTGAATTCTAGTGAATAGTTTCCGGAATGAGCAGCGGAGTCCGTAACAACTGTATTTTCGAATCCGGAATTTAGAAGGCCGTCATTTCCACCGTTTGGCGGCAGCCAATAATACCAGCCGTTTGGCACTCCTAGAGATGTATTCCAATCTTGACCGGCCCAGGCTCCTCTTCCCTCGAAGATGAAATTATCCGCCCAGACTGTTCCGGTCGCATTTCTGCCGCCGACAAAACTGATAATCATTTTGTAGGCGTCCTTCGGCAAAGAAATCTGACCGACAGCGGTAGTATCCGCGACCCATCCGGTACTTGAGGCCTGTGATTGATCGATCGGCAGTTCAACGGTGCCAATCAATGCACCAGTCGTATCATAAAATGTGTAGGCTACATACCATCTCTGATCATCTGATGTCGGATTCGTGTTGACATTTTGAGTCTTTACCCAGGCACCGAACAGAAGATCGACATTGGCAGGAACATTTGGCGACCAGATGTCGCACATGTTTTCTGAAACCCATGCGGCAGAGTCGCTTGTAACGCCCTTCTGAATTTTAAGAGAATGTCCCATCGACAACGACTGATCTGTAGCCCAGCTCATTATGCTATTGCCGGGATTGTTTCCCATGTACCAGAACGCCGGCTCATCAGCCTCAAATCCGGCAATTTGAGAGAATGTCGGATTAGTGACCTTTGTAACACTCACATCATCAAAATACACGGTGCCAGTGAAAGTGGAATAAACATGAAGCCTGATTTCCATACCGGCTGTAGCTGGATTTGTCGGAACCGGCACATCGACGGTATACTTCGTCCAGTTAAATGAGGTTACGTTGGGGAATGTGAAATTATAGTCACTCCCGGTGCCGTCAAATCCGTCGTTGTTGCCAAGCTTGGTAAAGAACTGCGGGGTAATGCCGACCGACCATGTGGTTGGATGAGCGGCGGCTGAATCAGGGACCAGATTACTCCCTTTAATCCAAACGCCTATCTGAATGATATCTCCGGGTTTAATGGTTGGATCGATCGCACTGAAGGGTAAACGGTGAGTGCTGACGAAACCGTCGTGAGCATCCCTGCCTGCAGGCATATTGAATTCCAAGGAATAATTTCCGGAATGAGCGGTTGTGTTTGTAATCAGCGTGTTTTCAAATCCGGAATTTAGCAGTCCGTCATTCCCACCATTTGGCGGCAGCCAATAATACCACCCCGTGGGCACTCCTAAAGCCGTGTTCCAATCCTGACCGGCCCAGGCTCCTCCTCGTCCCTCGAAGATGAAATTATCTGCCCAAACAGTTCCGGTTGCATTCTTACCGCCCACAAAACTGATAATCATTTTGTAGGCGTCCTTCGGCAATGAAACCTGACCAACTGCGGTTGTGTCTGCAATCCATCCTGAGCTTGTAGCCTGCGATTGATCGATTGGGAGTTCGACAGTTCCGATCAAAGCGCCTAGAGTATCATAGAAGGTATATGCGACATACCATTTCTGATCATCGGAAGTTGGATTTGTGTTTACGCCCGAAGTTTTGATCCAGGCGCCGAATAAGAGATCGACATTTGCAGGAACATTCGGCGACCAAATATCACACATGTTATCCGAAATCCAGGCCGCAGAATCAGAGGTCGCACTCTTTTGTATTTCTATGGAGTGCCCCATAGAAAGATACTGATCAGTAGCCCAGGTCAGAGTACTGCCTGACGGGCGGTTACCGATATTCCAGAAAGCTGGGGTGCTCCCTTCAAAGCCGGCTATTTGCTGTAACGTGTAATTTGTCTGGGCCACTACTTTTAGCGGACTAACCAAAATACCCATCCAGAAAACAGCCATGATGGCCAGCCCAAAAGCCAGCCCAAAGCGGTTACGAGGTTGCATAAACCATGTCCTCCTTTTTGACTCTTGTTTAAGATTACCAGATTTTGTTTCCCTGATCTTGCTAATTAGACTCTTTCCTTCAGTGTTGTCACCCCCTCCCAGACATTAGCTTCACGAATTTTTCAATTTCATTTTTTGCAGGCATCGAATCCGCGCCGCCGATCCTTTTGGCCGCGAGGGCGCCTGCCGCGTTGGCACGCCGAACCTCTCGCTGCCGATGGCTGCAAACCTGTCGAGTGGGATTGAATTTTCCGCAGCCGCACCGGATCTGAACGAAAACGCTCGTTGGCGGTTTGCGTCGTGAAAAACGACGCTAATCCGGGTCGGAAAATCCGGAGATAAGGAAACCCGGTGGTTGATTTTTTTCTGTTGAAGGTAGGCGAGCGTATTCTTACCGAGCCAATCGTCTCCGACCGAACCCATGAATACCGCATCTTCGCCCAGCCGGCTCAGGCCAACGGCAACGTTCAAAGGCGCACCGCCGACTCTACACTTGAACATTCCGCGCCGTTGCCGAATCAGGTCTGTTACAACTTCACCAAAACAGAGTACCTTCAGGGTCAATCACCCTCCACCGATTGAAATACGACCTTCGAAAAATCGCCGCTCGCCGACGCCTCGAACGCGGTTTTGAAATCCTCCAGAGGGAAGTACCTGACATCCAGCCTGGAGAGAGGTATTCTCCCAGAGCCGATCATCGCGATCGATCTGCTGAACGTGTTCGGATTGACGTAAGAACCGAGGATTGTCAACTCTTTTTTGTATATGTCATTCGGGCTGATCTGTGCGAAATCACCGATCGGAGTAACTCCAAAGACAAGCACTCTCCCCCCGCGTCTTGCGCTTGCCACTGCCTTTTCGAAACCACCGACAGTACCCGAGCACTCAATGACCGCGTCGAAATGGTCGATCTCGCCTTTGCTTGCCTTGCCGGCACCGAGCGAAACTGCCTTGGCCAACCGGCTCTCGTTCAATTCGTCAACGCACAACTCACCGGCTACTCCCCGCAACAGAAGCATGTGCATCAGACCTATCGTCCCGCTCCCGATGACGAGGACTCTTTCTCCGTGCTTCACGGAAATTCTGTCCATGCCGTGTAAGACACATGAGAGCGGCTCAACAAACGGCAGGAATCTCAATTCGAACCCGGCAGGCAGCCGGTACGCCTGACCGGAAGGTATTACACACAGGTCACTCATCCCACCGTCAATGTCGACCCCGATAGCAGTCAACTTCTCGCACAGATGCTCATTGCCGTTACGGCAGTATTCGCAGGCATGGCACGAAATGTTCGGATCGACAGCGACCGCATCGCCCGGTCCCACGTTTTCGACTTTGCTCCCAACTGCAACCACCGAGCCGCCGAATTCATGTCCCAGAATAACGGGTGGAGTAACTCTCGATTCTTTTCTCATGATATGTCTGTCGGTACCGCAGATCCCGCTGGCAAGGACCTTGATGAGCACCTCGTCGGGCCGCAACTCCCGGTCGGGTCTTCTGACAAGAGAAAGCTTATACTCTTCATTCAGCTCAAGTCCCAGCATGGCCCGCTTCCTCAGTCATGAACCCCCACCGTGGATTGGCGTGCGACTAATGTCGGCTCGATGAGGACGGAAGATATCGGTTGTTCATCCTCCTTTATCAGTCTCCTCAAAACTCTCAAAGCGGTGGCGCCCAGGTCCTCCTTGGGGACGCTTATGCTCGTAAGCCTCGGCTCAACATGTTCGCATAATTCAATGTCATCGAAACCGACTACGGAGCAGTCTTCGGGTATGTTCATCCCGTTCTCACGGAAGGCCCGGATCGCTCCGATTGCGACGGCATCGTTACAGGCAACCACCGAGCTAAATCCCGCCGCCTGATCGAGCAGAGTCCTGGCTGCCGTGTAACCGTCGTAGGTGCCTGTACCGGCTGCGTCGACAGATATAAGTTCATTTGATGGTTCCAACCCCAGCTTCTTCACTGCCTGCATATAACCGTCGAGCCTGAGTTTGATGGATGGATGAGAAACATCGCCGCCTATGAACGCGATCCTTTTGTGACCGAGACTGAAAAGATGTTCAACTGCCAGACTCGTGCCTCTGCGGTTGTCGATGTTGATCGCCGGGATTCTGACGCGTTTGAATTCGTAATCCACAACTACAGAGGGAAGTGATTCTGCAACGACAGCTGAAGCATAGGCTTCACTGATTTTGCCGGCGAAGACAACGCCATCCACGTTTCTCTCGAGTATGAATCTGGGAATATGTGACTGGTGAAATTTATTCGGGACGGTGGTGAGAAGGACGTAGGAATCCCATTGTCTGGCTTCGAATTCTGTGCCGAGGAAAACCCGGGTGTAAAAAGGTTCGGCAGTGGAGAAATGTTCTTCACTGACCACAAAGCCGATATTGCCTGTAGCCTTGCTGATCAATGACCTTGCGGTTCTGTTAGGGACGTAGCCGAGTTCTTCGACGGCTAACTGTACTTTCCGCCTGAGGTCGCTGCTGACATATCCCTTATTGTTCAAGACGAGCGACGCAGTGCTGACGGCGACGCCGGCTCGACCCGCGACGTCTTTAATTGTGCATCTCTGCTTAATCATGAAACGATTTTAGGCCTCAATCTTCGAATTTCTCGCAATAGTGGCATTTTTTTAGCGGGATAGCGAAACGTTTCGACAAAGTTTAAGCATTATCCCCTCCTTTGTCAAGTCTTGATCAGAATTTTCTTAGACGGGCACCTCAGCGGAACTGCGAATCGTTCGTCTATCGCAGAAAGGATACTGGTATTGAATCCCTATTTCAATAGAATCATGGATCTTGCGGTCTCATACCCCTCAGCCTTCAACTGATAAAAATAGACTCCGCTCGCCAAACCGGTCCCGTCGAAAATCACGATATGCGTCCCAGCCTGCTGAACTTCCTCCACCAGTGTCCTGACTTTTCTTCCAAGAACATCATAGACCGTGAGACTAATCCGCGTGGTCTTCGGCAAGTCATACTCTATTCGCGTCGACGGATTGAACGGATTAGGATAATTCTGTCGAAGCGCGAACGACGAGGGCAGCATCGCCTGTCCGCTCTCTTTAATTCCCGTGAGCAGTTGTTGGATGCTCGCAAATGGGATTGCGTAATCGTAGATCCTGATGTCATCAAGTACACCATAAAAGCTGTAACTATTATCTCCCGGATAGTCCGCACCGATCATCAGGTCGACAGTCGTCGTTGCGAGCGTGCCCGACCATGGTGCGTAGGCGTCGAGATTACTGTTGAGATAAATCTCCATGGCCGAACCGGTATACATCACGGTCACGAAATACAGGCTGTCCGCTACAAGCGGAGTCTCCGAATCCAGATCTTTGACGCCGGAGGATGTGGTAATGCTCCATCTGAGATGTCCGTTGGAAACCGAGACTTTCCATCTCGACCACTTGTTGTGGGATATCGGATACTCTTCTTTGTCCGGGTATATCTCGGAAATTTTCATCCAGAAAGCAACCGTTATCGCGTCTTGAAAATTCAAGGTGGGGCTGTTCGCGACTTCGACGTAGCTTGTGGAACCGTCGAAGTACAATGCGCCGTTCGGATTGCCGAACCGATCGGTGTACGGCTTCGCGTTGAAGTTCACTCCGTTGTGACCGTTCCCGCTTGCGTCTATTGCACTTCCATTGTCAAAAGGATAAAAGGCAATCATTGTCCCGGTCTGGGGCTTCGCAAAATTCTCGACCAGTATCCCGATGCTATCGTCAGTTACTCCGCCGTATCCGTCGCTCACCCTGCAGTGCACATAATAATAACCCTCACTCACAGGCGCTGTCCATGCAGCATCCGAATCGGACCCGGAGATATTTCCGTTAATCGAATACCAGTTATAGGTGAGCGTATCGCCGTCGATATCTGCCGCATGACATGTCAAATGCAGGGCGCCGCCGATATTTACAACTCGAGGATTTCCATCGATTGCCGATACGACGGGGATATGGTTAATTCTCTGAACAACAACGATTGTTACAGTTCCACTGTCCTGCAATCCATGTCCGTCATCGACAACGCAGGAAACAGAATAACTTCCAGCGGTATCAGGCGCAATCCAGCTTACCGCGGCCCCCGTTCCCTTCATCAGCCCATGGCTTGACCTCCAATGGTAAACCAGTGAATCGTTATCCTTGTCGACAGCCGTGCAATAAACATTCGTCGAATCCCCGTATACAATTATCGGGTCTGCGGCTGCCAGGCTTTTGATTCGTGGCGGATAATTTGCCGGGACGTTGCCTTGATAATCCACTACAACTCCGTTCACCAGCATCTCTGCAGAGTTAGGTTTAGGAGTCAGGACCCCGCCCGCCGGAATGATGACTGCTACCACCGCTGAATTCGGAGGAATCGAAATCGATGCGTTGCCCGTCACGCCGGTTGCGATCTTAGTCTTTGAAACGGCATCGTAAATATCGCAACTGGTATCTCCTACGTTAAGAGAAACGGTTTCGCTGACTGAATCAGGATTGTAGTAAAGATATGAAGGGTATGCAGGCGCATGATAATAGTCGGTCGCCAGCAAGTTCAGCCTCAATATTCCGGAAACGCCGGTAGTATCGATTATTGCCCCGAGAATACCCACGTGGGAGGAGCCGTACAAGGTCAGTGTCGTAAGACCCCAGCCACCGTCGATCGCATCACCAGATGCATACGGCAATACTGCTAGATTCGCCGGATTCGCCTGATGTATAGCTTCGTGAGCAATGTATGAATTCGTGTCGTACTGCATAGCCCAGTTGTAACTTGAGTCCTGATTTGAAGCCGGCAGAAATTTTGGATAGAAAAGTCGTGCGGCATTTGCAGCGTTCAAAACCCATTTTCCGATAGCGGTCGCGAATTGCGGATCATATCTGACCATTGGAACAAGACATCCGATTTGCTCGAAAGTATTCATGGCAAATGCGTATCCGTTCGGATAATCGACTTCGCCGACCAAACCATCCACCGGATAGCCTCCCCAGCTGCCTTGAATCGTCCCCCACGGACGTTCATAACTTTGGCTGAAAAGCCACTCCACAATCTTCTGGACATCGTAGTTTGTTCCGAGCTCAGCGTTCATGCGGGCCGCGATATAAGCACCGTAGGACAGCTGGAGTTCGTACGCAGGGTTAACCGGGAAAATGTTCAGCGAATCCATCACGAGTTCCGCGCCGACGCGGTATTGTTGGTTTCCCGTAACCGAATAGGCATTATAAAGAATCCACGCCATTGCTCCGGCAGCCTCAGGCTCTCTCCACACCCCGTCATACGGCACCATCTTCTGAAAGTCGAAGCCCTGGTGGTTGATGTTCGGCGGCTGCCACGGCGTCGTTTTTCCGCCCATCGACGTCACCGCGGCGAGGAAACGGTTCGCCACCGTTACAAACTGCGAATCGAACGGGGCTAAATCTGGATGGAGATAGTTCAGCTCGTAGAAGAAAACATTCGGCATCGTTTCATACCAAAAATCATCGTTAGTGAGATCGCTGAAACCGTTCTTGTAGACATTCTGCCCGTTGGCACTGTTGAACCATTGCTCGCACATCTTCACCCAGTCGCTTCCGAACTGGCTGGTTTTGTCCACTCCGACCAGCGACGCCCCCACGACTGCCGGTATGCAGTTTATTGCTTCAGATGCAGCCGTGTTGGACGTGGGACCGACAGCCGAGTAAAGCCCAAAACTTGGGTCTCCAGGGTAATTGACTGGAGTCAGGTTAAGGAGGACGAGAGGCAGATATTTACCGTTAAGACCAGGATTGAATACGAGCGAATCATAGCCGATGGCAACTCTCTTCCAGTTTCTCATGTGGTACGGCTTCGGAAAGGCCGGCATGTTATCTATCGTCGGGATATGGATTTGCTGGGATGAAGCCGTGCTATAACCCGAGAAAATGATCAAAGTTGCGATAAGGAGGGTGTGCCGGATATTAATCCGCGTCGCGACCATATCCTGTTTACCGAAAAATGAGCAAGATTCGGAATCGTCCGTCATCTCTCTTCACTCCGCCTTTCCATCCGACCCTGAGTAGCCGCCGTCTCCATGATGAAGCTCCGTTCTCAATTCATTCCCAACGAGCGCTCGTTCTCTTTGCTGAAGAAGTGAGCGCGGGTCGTGTCAAAGTACATCTTCAGCTCAGTACCGGGCTTCGGATCGATCACCGCCGTCACTCTCGACACTATCTGGCT
>JAJYJD010000083.1 GCA_021789755.1 Bacteroidota bacterium | reverse complement strand
TGCTGGCATTCGCCTCAGTCGCGTTCGCTCAGAGACTTCCGGACTCCGTAAGCCGCCCCGGTGAAGTGAGCGCCCTTAACGCGTTTGTCGGGAAATGGAAGACCGCCGGAGAGATGTTCGAAACGAAGTATAGCCACGCCCAGAAGTTGTCGAGCGTGATGACTTGCGAGTGGGCGCCCAATCATCAATTCCTCATCTCTGACCAGATCCTCCATTCGCCGGATGGGGTGAAGGATCAACTTGGGATTTACGGTTATGATCCTCAATCGAAACAGTATTACTCATACGCGTTCTTCGGAACAGGCGGCCCGCCATACATTTCTCACCCCGAGATCACCGGCAATGTCTGGACGTACAACGGCGGATTCAAAGGCGTGACCGGTATGGTGAAGACGCGCACGACAAACACATTTGTCGACGAAAACACCGTGATCTTCGAAACTCAGTACTCCGAGGATGGCACTCATTGGGTAACAATGCTCAAGGGAAAAGATATAAGAATTAAATCGTGAAAACCGGTTGCGCGCGTGGTCGTGCTCGATTCGCGGGGCCGGGGGGCTGCAAACAGGAAAGGGAGCCGAATGAAATTCGCGGGGATTTACGGGATAACGGCCGGGATATTGATTCTCATACAGTGGTTATTCTTTCTGCTCACGGCCCAAGTGCCTGAGCTGGAAAGCGCGCCGCTCGAAATAGTGTTCCATCTGGCAGCGGAATTCATGGCGTCCGTGGTTATGATTGTCGCCGGCACGGCGGTGCTTCAAAGGAAGCCGTGGGCGGCAAGAGTGTACTATCTTGCTTCCGGAATGTTCATTTATACCGTCATAAACAGCGCCGGATATTTCATGCAACTTGGGCAATGGCTGCTGGTGCTGATGTTCGCCCTGTTGCTTTTTCTCTCCGTAGTGAGTATCGGCAAGGTGGTACGAACGGCAAAAGCGTAATTGGAATTTTAGCCCTTCTGTAGTAATCTGCTTTCGCGGCGAAGTCGGAAATTCAAACGGGAGATCGGAGGCGGTTATGCGACGGACGATCACTGTTTCATTAATAATCATTCTGTCATTATCGACTATGACAATGGCCCAGACAAAAGAACAAAAGAGAGAAAAACGGGTTTACGAACTCGAGCGGATTGGCAACGCCCGAACAGTCCAGCTTTACGCTGACGGCTTCGAAACCCTCACAAAAAAGGAAAAGATCTTCGCGTATTACATGGCGAGGGCGGCAATCGCAGGGAGAGCAATTGCGATAGACCAGACTAACAGGCACGCCGTCGAAATCATGAACCTCTGCCAGGAAGTGCTGGCCCGCCCGGACAAAATACCGGCGAAAACCCTCAAGGCTATCAGGGACTACGCGAAACTTTTCTGGATAAACAACGGGATGTACGATTATGCAACCGCCAGGAAATTCGTCCCGGCTTGTACTCCGCGTGAATTTGAGAAAGCGCTTGCCATCGCAGAGAAGAACCACAAGAAGCCCTGTCCGGACCCCGGGGGATGCATTGAAGTCTTCAAGTCGATAGAACGCGTGATGTTCGATCTCGAATACATGTCGGTTGTGACCGACAAGACTCCCGGGCACGATTTTATAGCTCAGAGCGCGAATAATTTCTACGAGGGACTCACCACCGCGCAGGTTGACCATTGGGCCGGTTCAGGAAACGAGAAACATCCGTTGAACTCCAAGGTCGTCGGCAGGGACGGGAACATGGAAGAGCTTGTCTGGCGGGCCGGCGGAGAAGGAGTCGCGGCAGGAATGTACGCGCGCGAGCTCTCAAAAGTCATCGCAAATTTGGAAAAGGCGAAAGCCCACGCCGCGAATGGGCACCAAGCTAAAACCGTTGAGCTTCTCATTAAGTATTTCAAAACCGGCGATCCCTCCGATTGGGAATCCTTCAATATCAGCTGGGTGAAAGACACCTCGAATGTCGATTTCATACTCGGGTTCATAGAAGTCTACATGGATCCGCGCGGACAGAAGGGGAAATTCGAGTCGGTCATATATTTCACCAACAGGGTGCAGACCATGCTCATGCGGAAGCTGGCGGCCAACGCGCAATATTTTGAGAACCGCGCTCCGTGGAAAGACGATTACAAGAAGAAGGATGTCATTGCTCCGATAGCGAACGTCGTGAACGTGATCGTCGAGACCGGCGACGCCGGCCCGATAAGTGCGATAGGTATCAATCTCCCTAACGAGCAATCGATCCGGCAAACGTACGGTTCGAAGAGTGTCCTGCTCCACAACGTCGTTGCAGCGTACAAAGCCTCCGAGCCCAAGGGATTATTAGAAGAATTCTGCTTCAGCCGGGAAGAGATAAAGCGCGCCAAAAAATACGGGCAGACAGCGGACGACTTGCTCACCGGCATGCACGAAGTCCTGGGCCATGCGTCCGGAAAGGTAAGCGGCACGCTGAAAGGCGATCCCGCCGATCATCTGCCTGGGTATTACTCGACGCTTGAGGAGGCGCGGGCCGATCTTGTGGCACTGTGGAATGTCTTCGACCCGAAGTTGAAAAAGTTGAAGATGGTTGCGTCGGATGATGTGGGAAAAGAGATGTATGACGCCTATGTCAGAAACGTTTTCCTGCAGCTCCGAAGAATTCCAACCGGAGACCAGCTTGAAGAAGACCACATGAAGAACCGGCAGATGGTCGTCAGCTACATCATGCGGAATTCGGATGTCATAGAAGTCGTGAAGAGGCGGAAGAAGACCTACTTCCAGATCACCGATTATGACGGGATGCGTGAAATGGTCGGAAGACTTCTGTCGGAGGTCATGAGGATAAAAGCAGAGGGAGATCTTCCGGCCGGGAAGAATCTCGTCGACACTTACGGACTTAAGATTAACACAGCGTGGCGCGACGAGGTTATGAAACGCGTCAAGAAGTTGAATATGTCCGCTTATACCGGCTTTGTCATGCCCGATTTGAAAGCTGTCGTCGACAAGAAAGGGAATATCGTCGACGTGAAAATGGAGTATCCGCTGGACCTTACGAAACAGATGCTTGATTATTCAGGAGCGGTCCGATAGCTTTCCCGCGCAGGGCAATTGCAGGGAAGAGTCCGTAGTACCAATCGATGCACCAGTCAGGGAGGTGTGTGCGTATGAAACGGATCGTATTGTCGATTTTGGTTTCCGCGATGGCGGCAGTGCTCGTCACATGCTCGGAAAAGTCGACGGGCCCCGGCAATCAGGATGTAGGTGCGAAACTCTATCAGATCAAGGGCTGCCTGTCCTCGGCTAAACTGGCAATAGCCGGTCTCCCCGATTCCTGCTTCGGCTATCGGTTCGGCGATACTCTGGTGGTCGAATTCTGTTTAACCGGGAATTGCTGCCCCGACTCCAACAGGTTCACCCTCACCGGCGAGACGAGGGGCGATACGATTTTCGTCGCGGCGGCGGATACGGCGGAACGGTTGTGCTACTGCATCTGTGATTACCGCGTGCGAGCGGAATTTACCAACCTGGTCCTCAATCACTATCGGTTCATCTGCCGGCGATCAGACGACAGCGGAAAGGTTTATTACGACGAAGCTGTCTACAGAGCTCCGGCGGGTGAGTGATCAAGTCCCGCTGTCGACGTCCGGACGTTGATCCGACCTCTGGATGACGGCGGAGTCTGAACGGAAGTTTGCATTATGAGAAGAATAGTGCTTACAGCCGCGCTTACAGTTCTTGCGTTGACGTAGAACGCATGCACCGACATATCTTCAACGCCGTCCGGTACTCAGCCGACCGCGTCAATCCGCCAGGTCAGCGGCTGCCATGGAATTTCGGTTGACAACGCAAGTCAGCCGGACTCCTGCTTCCCGTACCAATTCTATGACACTCTGATCGTCAGTGTTTGCCTGACAGGGAACTGCTGTCCCGACTCAAACAGGTTCAGGTTTTCATACGACGCCAGTAACGATACGGTGTTCATCGTCACATCCGATACCGCCGGCATCCTCTGCAACTACATATGTCCTTATGCGGTGAATGCCGAGTTCATGGACCTTCCTCTCGGTCATTACGTCGTAATTATGACACGGGCTGATTACAACGACAGGATTGTCTTTTAAAATGCCGATGTCTATCGGCGCCGGCGTTTGGACCGAACCCCGCGAGATCTCTCTTAATTAATTCGGCATCTCGCCGCGGTTTACTATATTTGTCATGGACAAACACCGGAGTGAATCGTGGACTATCCCAAACTGTCGGCACATGTCGATTCGAGAAAAGATGAATTTCTCAAAGAACTGGGAACTATTCTAAGGATACAAAGCATCTCCGCCGATCCGTCGAAAAAAGGGGAGATGGTTCGTTGTGCGGAGACAATCGCCGGTATGATGAGCTCTGCAGGAATCGAAAACGTCAGGTTGTTTCAAACCGAAGGTAATCCTTTGGTTTATGGCGACCACATTCACGCCGGCGACAAACCGACAGTGCTTGTTTACGGTCACTACGACGTCCAGCCGGTGGATCCTCTTTCAGAATGGGTGACCCCGCCTTTCGAACCAACCGTTAAAGGAGCCGACCTGTACGCGCGCGGATCGACCGACGACAAAGGACAACTCTTCATCCATCTGAAGGCGTTCGAATCTTTCAGGACGCTCTTCAAAAGTCTACCCGTCAACCTGAAGTACATTTTCGAGGGAGAGGAAGAAATCGGCAGTGTCCATCTCGAACCGTTCATACGCTCTCACGCCGAGCTGCTCAATGCGGATGTCGTAGTGATTTCCGATACCTCGATGTACGGACGTGACATGCCGACGATCTGTTACGGACTCCGCGGTATGGCGTATATCGAACTTACCGTCGAGAACGCGGGGATCGATCTGCATTCGGGCTCGTTCGGCGGCGCTGTCGAGAACCCGGTTCACGTCCTTGCGGATATAATCTCGAAACTCCACGACAAGTACGCCCGGGTTACCGTGCCGCATTTCTACGACGATGTGCTTGATGTCTCGAAGCAGGAGCGCGGTGAAATCGCCAGGCTGCCTTACACCGACGAAGAATTTCTCCGTCAGTCCGGTGCAGTCGCACCGTACGGTGAGTATGGCTACACGACCAACGAACGTCTCTGGATCAGGCCCACTCTCGATGTCAACGGGATTTACGGTGGGTTCACGGGAGAAGGAGCGAAAACAATTATCCCGGCGAAGGCAACTGCAAAGATCAGCATGCGGCTCGTCCCTAATCAGCGCTCCTCGAAGATTATCGAGCTTTTCGAAACACATGTTCAGCAAATTGCTCCGCCTACCGTCAAGGTTGCCGTAAAGAAGATGCACAGCGGCGAGCCGGCTCTGACGCCGATCGATCATCCCGCCGTGAGGGCTGCGTCAGATGCTCTTGAGCTTGTATTCGGCAAAAAACCTTATTTCATCCTTGAGGGCGGATCGATACCCGAGGTCTTGACTTTTCAGCAAGCACTTGACGCGCCGGTGGTCCTCCTCGGATTCGGTTTGCCGGACGAGAACAGTCATGCACCGAACGAGCACCTCTACCCGAGACATTTCTTTGACGGGATAAAAACTGTAGCCGTTCTTTACGAGAAACTCGGCCGGAGATGAGAAAGTGGCCGCCACCTGAAGGCGACAGCCACTTCTTTTCTCCTGTTCCTTATTTCTGACTTCTAATTTCTATCTACTGCCGACTCACTCTTCAATCTTCCCGGTCCTGATTTCATTTACTATCCTGTCGGCGTGGTAGATATACTTCAACGCCTGCGGAATCGCATCGGAGTGGACCGCGACAGCACGGTTGACCGAAGGAACATAGATGAAATTGCCTGGAAGACTTTCGATGTTGCCGTCGAAAATAAGTCCGACGAATTGTCGCTTCTCGTTTATGACCGGGCTTCCCGAGTTGCCGCCGATAATGTCGCTTGTCATCACAAAATCAAGCGGCGTGCTCAGATTGAAGTCCGCCGGCGGATTCTGCCAGACAGACGGCAGACTCCATGGATATTTCTTCCCGAATCCGTAATACCTGTTGTACATCCCGTAAAAAGTCGTCATGGGCGGAGCGATGGTCCCGTTGTAAGGATATCCTTCGACGACGCCGTCGGCAATTCTCAGTGTGAAGGTCGCATCCGGGGGAATGGATGTGCCGTAGACCTCGTACATTGCCCTGCCGAGTGACAAGTTGTCCGAGGTCTCTTCGGCGGAGAGTCTCTCGTATTTGTTCTCTATCTCGGCATTCTGGGCTTTTGTCGCCACAACGTATCGAATGAACGGATCCGTCGAATTCAAAATGACGCTCGGACTCTCACCCAGCATGGCGGCAACCTTGCTGCTGTCACCTAGCGAGCTGTTGCTGGAAAGATATTCGGCTGCATCCTTTGGTGTTCGTCCGTCGAGGAGTTGATCGAAAGCTTTGTTACCCTCGCCGAGTGTGGACTGCAAATTCCCCAGTTGAAACGCAAGGAGCTCTTTCTCGAAACTGCGGTCGAAATCTGAAGGGAAGAATTTTGACTTATAAGTTGCAAGTTTGTCGCCCCTCATGTCGTAAGGTCGTTCAGATTCCGGGCGGCTCATTGCGTTGGCATAGTCCACCAATTTTGCAGCTAACCGGAAGTATGACGACGAACCGTAACCGGAGAGCTCGCCCGCCAGATGCTTGTCAAATATGGAAGATTTATCTTTTTCGACTTTAGCCAGATCTTCCCATATTTTTCCGAAATTTTCTTCCAGAGCCGGGTTCTTCTCCACCTCGGACTTGAAGCCACGTTCAAACGCCTCTTTCCTTGCCATCAGGTACGGATCCCGGAGCCCTTGCAGCATACCGGTGTATGCCTTCAATGAGTTTGAGGTGAAAAAGAGTCTGTTCTCGTACTTCATTTTCATCTCAGGGTGCCGTGCGATGTAATCCGAGTACATATCCTGCATTCGCTGGAGAACCTGCACAATAAAGGGGTAGGCGTAGTCGCGGTTGAACTTGAGTTGTGCGACTGAAACAAGTCTTCCGGTTCTCCCGGGATTCCCGATGACGAACACAGGCTCGCCTTCATGCGCTCCGTTTTGACTCCAGGTGAAGTAGTCGTTGGTATGAAGCGGTTTCCCGTCATTGCCGTAAATCCTGAACAGCGCGCAATCGAGATCGTAACGTGGGTAGGTGAAGTTGTCGTAATCGCCTCCGAAATATGCGACGATCATCTGCGGAGCAAACACAAGCCTGACGTCAGTATACCGGTGATAACCGTATAGTGAATAGCGGCCTCCGTTGTAAAAAGTCACCACCTGGAATATCATGGAGTCAGCCGGGTTGGACTCCTTGAACTTGGCGCGGTACTCGTTTTCCAGCCTGCGCATTTCAGCGTTCCCGTTGGCTACTTTCGCGCGCGCGGTCGGTCCGGTCTCGAAAGCTTTCTGGACTTCGGCGGTCACGTCTTTGATGAGAACCAGCTGGTCCGCGTAAAATCCATCGACCTTTCTTTCGTCCGCGAGAGTCGCGGCATAAAAACCGCTGTCGGGAAGATCTTCTCCCGGGCGATTGACTTTTTCCAGCGCCATCCTGGCGCAGTGATGATTCGTCAGAACGAGGCCGTCTTCGGAGATAAATGAAGCCGAGCACCCCGGCAGCCGGAGGGCCGCCAGACGCGTCTTAGCAAACCACGCCGAGTCGGGCGAAAACTTATACTCTTCTCTGAATTCGTTGATCGGCGGATAGTCGAATGTCCACATCTTGCCGTTGTCGAAGTTGCTGGCGGTAACGGTGTCGGGATTGAAGTAAAGTTGTGGCGAGGACTTCGTCGCCTGGTAAGTTGAGCAACCTGCTAACATAATTAGGGCTGCCGTGAAGGTAAAGAAAACGGATCTTGCAAAGGTACTTTTCATTATGGCCCCTTTGTTTTTTTTGTCGCTTCGAATTTAAGGGAATTAGTCGAGAAAATCGTCTGCGCAAATGATCACATTTGCCGCGAGCGAGACCTCCTCCCCCGCCGGCCGGATGTTGACTTTGCCTTGCTCCAGGCGCTCACGTGAAAGCTTTCAATGTTGTTATTTCTGCCCGAAATTGATATATTTCCGCAGCCGAAGGAATTGCCGATTGGGCCCCTGGCCTTCGGGACAAGAGTGCGGCATACCAAATAGAGGAGCGCAACAATGAATTCGAGAATTGTTAAAGAGTTTTTGATCGTTACTGTCCTGGCGGTCACTTTCGTAGCTTGCCAGAAGAGCGCACCGGTTGAGGTGCCCCCTCTGCAGAGCTACAGAGACGCGCTGAACCTTTTTGCCATAAGTGTACCGGCAGATTGGCAGCAGTCAAGTGAACCAGGCAAACTGAACATCTATAACTCTCAAGATGCATGGAATAAATTCGCGGATCCTTCATCGAGTTCTAAACCCGGGGTAAGAATTTATATTTATGCCCAGGACATCGGAGGGCAGAGACTTCAGGATGTCGTGGAACAATTCAAGGACAATTTGAGACAGCAACAGGCACAGATCGACCCTGATGTCCAAACGACGCTGGCCGGAATACCCGCGGTAAAAATACCGTACGCGTTGAGGATCGACAACAGGAACACAATTTATGGGTCTGCCGTCCTCGCTGTCGCAGACAGCATCGAATATGGCTACGAGTGTCAGGGCTTCAACAAGGAGTTCAAACGTTACGCTCCGATTTTCGACACCGTGCAGACGACCTACCAGATTATCCCGAAGGCCGTTGCCAAACAGCAGTTGCCTGAAGATCTTATTCCTTCGTCGACCTTCGCCACATACCAGAACGATGTTTTTTCGATTCAGTACCCCGCCAACTTCACGGCGACTCCGAAAGGAGCCTCCGGCGATCTGCAGTCGTCGGTTATTGTTCAGGGGTATCGCGTTGACTGCACGATCCAGGTGGACGTTCTGGATGCCAAGAAGTTGACTGTTGAGAAGGTATTTGACCAGAACAAAGGCAAGTATCCGAACGTTTCGGGCACCAAGAAGATCCAGCTTGATGGTTTGGAAGCTTACCAGATCAATTATTCCACGATGAGAGGCATTCAAAGCCGTGCCTACTTCGTCGTGAAGAACAACAAATGGATCAGGGTGACTCTTAACTGGGCGACTGAGATGCAGAAAGATTTCCTGCCCGCGTTTGAGAAGGCGGTATCAAGCCTGAGATTGAAATAATGATGACAGCTCATGGCTCGTAGTTCATAGCTGGCAAATGGCGGCTATGAGCTATGAGCCGTGGACTCAGATTTAAGGTGGTTCACTCACTTTTTGGAGACGGGGTACGCTTCTTTAACGTCGCTCACCGCGGCTTCTCCGCAGCGGCTCCCGAAAACACCATGATGGCATTTGAGAAGGCCATGAAAGCCGGTGCCAATATGCTGGAGATGGACGTCATGCTAACCGCCGACGGACAGGTCATCGTTTTCCATGACTACAGGCTGGGGAGAACGACAAACGGGACGGGCCTTGTCAGCAGGCTTCCGGCGTCGCAAATAAGGTCGTTGGATGCCGGCATCTGGTTCGATGGAAGATTCCGTGAAGAGAGGGTGCCGTTGCTCGACGAGGTTCTGGAGCTGGCGAAAGGGAAGGTCAGGCTTAATATTGAGATGAAGCATCGCAGGCACAACGGCGTCGCCGCGCTTGTCGAAAAGTGTATCAGGTTGGTGGAACGCCATCACATGAGCGACGAGGTGATGTTCACTTCATTCAATCTCGAGGCACTCCGGCTCCTTCATTACGGGAAGCCGCACCTGCGGCTCGCCCCGCTCTATCGGCACAATCTCAATCCGACCCCGCGCTCGTTTCCTTTGCAGTACGGCGCGCAGGGGGTTGTACTGAACCATCTCTTCCTGAACACGACAGTGGTGAAGGAATTCCATACCCGCGGCCTTATCGTCTTTGTGTACACGGTGAACGGTCTGCGGAGGATAGAAAAAATGATCAGAATGGGAGTCGACGGAGTTATCTCCGACAATCCCGCGCTGGTAAGCTCGATCGCAGGAAGACTGGCAGGTTAGATCCTGTTCCTTTTTGCGAAATGTTGGTATGAGGGGAAGTCGGTGTAAGTTTCGTTCGATCCGTTCGTTCGTTTTATCGTCACTTGCGGTTCACCCTCCGTTATCCTTCCTATGGGCCTGATGTATCCCTCGAGTGAGTAAAGTTTCTGATAATCACTCTCGGCAATCGTGAAGATGAGCTCGTAGTCCTCTCCGCCGTAGAGCGCGTAGGCGAGGGGATCCTCGTTAAACTCCTTTGCCGTTCGCTTCGTGATGGGATCAAGCGGGATGAACTCTTCATCGAGTGAAGCCGATACCCTGCTCGCCCTGCAGATGTGAAGCATATCGGAGACGAGCCCGTCGCTGACGTCGATCATCGAGTGAACTCTGATCTTGTCGGTTATGTCCCTGGACAACTTCAACTGCGGCTCGGGTATCAAGTGCTTCTGGAGCGCAGAATCATATCCTTCAAAGTTCGCAAGAAAATCTGCTGGCTGTCCGGCCTCGACGTATCTGCTCTTCTCTCTCTGCAAAACCTTGAGGCCGGCATGCGATCGTCCAAGATCGCCGGTAACGCACACGATATCACCGGCCCTGGCGCCGCCGCGCATCGGAACACGGTCCGGTTCGACCTCGCCGGCCACGGTTATGCTTGCAATGAATCCGATTGGAGACGCGGATGTGTCCCCGCCGGCCACCGCGCAGCCGAATCTGCCGAACTCGCCGGTCAGTGCCTCGTAAAATTCCTCCACCATTTCCACGCTTAGGTTCGAATGAATTCCGAGAGATACGAAGGCTGCAGTGGGAATAGCCGACATTGCCGCAATGTCGCTTAGATTTACCGCCGCCGCCTTTCTGCCAAGATGTTTCATCGACGTGTATGATGTGTCGAAATGAACATTCTGGACGAGTATGTCGGTTGTGATCACCGAGAGATTGCCTGCCGTGGTCTTCAACACGGCGGCATCGTCGCCGATCGAGGTGAGGATGTTGGGGTTTGAAAAACGTGCAGAGAGCGATGCGAATTTGTCTATCAGGCCGAACTCGCCCAGCGATGAAACCGGTGTAAATTTGATATCCACTTTGCCTCTTAGAAGAAAATAGTCAATGCCCGCTGGAAATCAAATCTTGCCGCCGGCATCTGAAGTTCGGTCTGATCGGGGCGATACTATCCGGGATTTCCAATCTTCTTATTGATTATTTCGGAGAGATAAAGTATGTCGAAGGGTTTAGCGATGATTTCGCAACCCGTCGCGATAAGGAAATGTTGAAGATTGGTGTCTATGTTGCTGCCCGTAAGGAAGATGAATTTTTTGGTATACGACGGCTGTCTTTCGACGATACGCCTGTAGAGTTCATCCCCGTCGATTCTCGGCATATGAACATCCGACACTATCACGTCCGGCTTGAATGCGTCGAAGATCTTCAAAGCCTCTTCTCCATCATTAACCGCCATGACTTCAAACTCCGCGTTACCCAGAATCTGGGAAAACAAATCCGTTATTGCTTTCTCATCGTCGACGACGAGTACCTTTTTTATTTTCCTGCTAAGATTTTTTCGCATGACTAACTAAAGTTAACATGTTGTTACATGATTTGCCTGATCTCCTGCCAGAAAAACAGATCGTAACGCCCCACCTCTGCCAGCCCTGGCCCGACGATTTTCCACGAACCTGCACGGGAACTTTGCCGGAGGCGGCTTCTTATTCGCTTATTTTGCTTCAAAACGTGACAATATGAGGCGGCCCGTTTCGAGCCACGTGTCCAACTCCTCATCCCGAGCAGCCACGACAGCAAAACCGGCCTCTGGTTTGACATCGCGTGAACGTTGAAAATCTCCCCTGTCAGGCTACCGGCATTTGTGGCCAGACGAAGGCCTCATGATGCTGTCCTTAAGACGGAATCAGAGTGCATCCGCTGATTGGTTCGTATATCTTCTTCACTGGAGTGCAAGAGAATTACTTGACATTGTCTGATCAGACAAGCAACTTTGAATCAATAAACGATGTGGGACGGGCCAAAAATGTTTGCTAACGATATGCTGTCCCTTTTACGCAGACCGGTGCTTCTCGAAAATATCAGGGAATATGGAACGGGTGCGGATAAACCGGTCGCATCCATTCAAGCACTTGGGGTGCGGTTCTATTTCGGTTGATCGGTTGAAGGACGAGCGTCATGATTCACAAATCTTCAAAGCGGTTCATGGTGATCGCTTCAGTTGTTGTTTTTCTTGCATCAAGTGTAGCTGCGCAACAGCATCCCGGCAATTTTTGCGCTAACAGCTATTGGTCCGGCTCGCTCGAGGCAACAGCGGCGCCGGAACTCACAGGCAAGATGAACACAGGCCCGGCGTTAGGCGGAGTTACTACCTCTCAAAAAAACGCCGGCAATTTTTCCAGCCTTGGTTCTGTCTTCCTACCCGACACGGCTCATTACCAGTTCATCGACACGAATTACGTCAACTTCAAGTGGTGGCCGTCCTTTGTTGGTGGCGACCTGTTCATGGACCTCGGAGTCTACGGACTAAATCTAAGCA
>JAJYJD010000372.1 GCA_021789755.1 Bacteroidota bacterium | reverse complement strand
CGGCATGGCGCTGAGAGCGATGCTCCTTTTCGGCATAGACAACACGACGCAGAGCGGCGTCCCTCAAGCGACCGACAATAAACTCTCCTTCGGGATCGGCGGGGGCCTTGAGTACCATCTTCCGCTGGCGTACCACATCAGCCCGTATTTCGGAGGCCTCCTCTCTTTTCAGACAGCCGCCGAAACAGTCAATCCGGGCGCTGCCAAAACAAGCACGACCAGTTTCGGACTGGGAGCACTGGGAGGAATCGAGTATTTCTTCAACGACAACCTTAGCTTGAGCGCCGAGTATCAGTTCGGTTTCACGAGCACTTCATACACGGGCCTGCCGAACCAAAACGAGTTCAAGTTTGGATTCCAGACGGCTGGTTTGACATTAGCGGCTTACTTTTAAGGGATATCGAACTGCCCTCATCTGTACCATTCGATACGGATGACTTCGGCAAGCATTTAAAGTATTATCATATGATCGGGTCGGAGACGGGCAGGCTGCCAGACTCCGGAGCGCCTGTCCCTTTGAAGTAAATAGGACAGGGACTTCGGCTCTTTTGCCCCTTCGACCGGATCATAGTCCCCCGGGAAAAAAGACAATTCGCTCGTCGACTGCAAATTCGTCTGACGCTTCTCCTTCAACATTTTAAGAGTCGATTATCGCAGCGTCCGCAGATAACTCCGTTACTCTACGGGCCTCGGCGGGACAATCCACCAGGCAACGAGATAAGTTATCACCACCGGGATCACACCGGTGACAAAACAGGTGAATACGACGGCTAATCTCACAATTGTCGGGTCCACATCAAGCATTTCAGCGAGTCCGCCGCAGAGACCTGCCAACTTCTTATCGCTCCTCGACCTGTACAATTTAGTCATCGCCAATCCTCCATGAAGGAACTGTAATATGATTTTTTATAACGCGACGCATATCGGGTGAAATTGTTCCAATCGGACGATATTCACGGTATGGATGGATTAGGCTCGTAGAACGGGTGAACGTAAAAAGGGAGGCCACTGCGGTTTCCGATTCGCGGAAAAGACGCCGTGACCTCTGTATTTGGAAGTATTGCTGATTGCTACTTCATGTTGCTCAGCTGCTTGCCATCGTAGTATCTATCTTCATGAGACAGCGAATAGACATAGTTGGCCAGATCCCACCTTTGCTTGTCCGTCAGGATCTGTGCATAAGACGGCATCGGCGTTCCGTTTAAGCCGGTGCTGAAAATGAGATATATTTTTTCGGGTGTCCTGCCAACCTTGAGGTCCCACGGGCGAGTAAGGTTCGTCGGCTGAATGTGGTTCCCCTGATCATCCGTCACGGTCGGTGCGGAGGGACCGTTTCCTTCGCCGGTGATTCCGTGGCAGCTCCAGCAATGCATGTCGAGGTAAACCTCCCTGCCGCGTTCTATGCTGTCGTACGTATACGGAATAGGAGTGGATACTTTCACCGTGTCGAGAGGGTACTGCGTCGAATCACTGAACACGGGTGAGAGTGTCTTGATGTACTCGACAACGGAATACTGATCGGCAATGCTCATCTGGGCAAAAGAAGGCATGGCGGTATGATAAATTCCGGAATTGACTATTCTAAGCAGGTCATAATCGGTCGGGAGCTCACCGGAAGCGGTGCTTCTGAACTTGAACACCCCAAGGTTGAAGTCTCTGGGTTTCGTCGCGAGCGATACGGAAACCGGACCGTTCCCGTCCCCGTTGTCGCCATGGCAAGGGGCGCAAGCCTCGTGATAAACCGCTTTCCCGCGCGCGACGCTCACTTGATCCGATCCGTTATAACTTGTGGCACAGGAGTAAAGCCCGACAGCCAGGGAGATGATTGCTGCGACCAGCGCTGACTTGATTATATTTGTCTTCATTCTCATCTCCTTTCCTTAAAATCCCACCATCACACCCAACGTAGTGAGCGTCGTCTTTGCATCTGTCGGTGATCCCGGCGGCGCGGTTGGGGTGTTGTCGTCGAGGAAACTCAGCTCCGCGTAAGCGCCGACGTTCGGAGCAAAATGGTAGCGAATTCCGCCTGTATACTGATTCTGCTTCTCGGATGTCTCCTTCACTTTTGTGAAGTCATATCTTCCGTAAATGAACACCTTCTCCGGTATAATGAGTACGTTGAGCCCCACGAAACCGCCGTTCATGGTCTCTTTAATACCGCCTATATTATTGTCAATTGCGTTCATATACTGGAACGAGAGATCGAATCGCTTCGTCCATGGATCATTCGCTTCGACCGCAAAACCCATCCTCGCGAGGTTGTCCGACGCATTGGCTGCGACCAATTGCTTGCCGCCGTAATAGTAAAGGCCGAGCCTGAACGGTGCATTGTCAACATATGCGGTCTGTTCGAGCATGAGGAAAGCGGCCCGGTTTTCCTTCAATGAGGCACCGCCGTCAGTACCGTCGCTCAGCGCCACCTCATAGCGCAGACCGTCGACAATCTGTGGGAAAAACCCATAGACAGACGCAGCCCATTGCGGCTCGGCAATAAGCAAAGATCCCTGGGCCGGGTCATAGTCGTAGATGAGATAGTCGGCCGATTCCACAATAGAAGTGTTGTTCGGAAAAGTATTCCAGAG
>JAJYJD010000082.1 GCA_021789755.1 Bacteroidota bacterium | reverse complement strand
AACGCGTGCTCCTAAGCCCGGCCCGGCAGGTAAAGTATCCTTCCCGAAACATTTTGAAAAGAAGTACGCCAACGGTTTCAAGATCTTCGTGGTGGAAAATCATCAGCTTCCCATTGTTACCGTCGGTTTCGTCATGAGGAGCGGGGCTACTTTCGACGGCCGCCTCCCCGGTCTTGGGAGCATTACGTGCGAACTTATGACAAAGGGGACAAAGAAGCGGGGAGCCACTCAGATTGCCGAAGAGATAGACTTCATCGGCGGATCTCTATCACAAAGCGTGTCCTGGGATGCGAGTCAACTGTTTCTCTCGGTTCTCAGGAATCATTTGGCGGCGGGCTTCGAGATACTCCGCGACGTCGTTATGAATCCTACGTTTCCGGCCAAGGAGATCGGAAGAGTGAAGGCACAGCGAATTGCGTCGATACAACAGTTGAAAGCCGACCCCGGTTATCTTGCCGACACGAAATTTTCAGCGGTAGTGTTCGGCAAGCACCCTTACGGTAATGTCATGACCGGGACCGAGAAATCTATCGGGGAAATGACTCGTGGAGACCTCGTCGCTTTTCACAGGACTTTCTATACACCGGACAATTCGTTCATGGTTTTCGCGGGCGACATTACCCCGAACGAAACGGAAAAATACGTCGGGAAATATTTTGCCAAATGGAAAGGAAAACATAAAGCGACCGCTGTGGATCGACCTGAACAGCCGGTTCTGAACGGCAGGGTATTCATCGCCGAAAAGCCGGGTGCGGTCCAATCTTCGCTCCGCGTAGGCCACCAGGGAATCGCGAGGAACAATCCGGACTATCTCAAGGTCTTTGTGATGAACACGCTGCTCGGAGGCTATTTCAGTTCACGCATGAACATGAACCTGCGGGAGGTTCACGGTTACACTTACGGCGGGAGAACCGTTTTCGACGCGCGTGCACTCTCCGGCGCATTTGAAGTCTCGGCTGACGTCAGGAACGAAGTCACAGCTGAAACGATAACGGAGATCTTCAACGAACTTCACCGGATCAGAGATACCGTTCCTTCGAAGGATGAGATGACGATGGTGAAGAATTATCTCATCGGACTTTTCCCGATTCAGCTTGAAACCCCCCAGCAGGTCGCGGGACGTGTGATTGCGATAGAGCTTTACGGCTTGCCGAAGAATTACTACAGGGACTACAGGAAGAACATCCGGAAGATAACTTCCGGCAATATCCGTTCAGTTGCCCGCAAATACATCCGCCCTGAAAACATAGCCATCGTCCTGAGCGGGGCATCCAAAGATATCGCCGCGAGGCTCGGCAAATTCGGACAAGTGGAGGTCTCAGTGACGGACGAGGCGCAAGTTGCAGAAAAGAAAAGGAATCATAAAGCGGGAGTTAAGCATTGAGCCAGGACACTTTAAAGCAGGATCGGCTGTCGGACGTAGAAGGTATATCGCGTCTCAACAAGGGCTTCGCCGGACTTCGGGAAGAAGTGGCTAAAGTGATAGTCGGTCAGGAAGAAATAATCAAGCAGATATTCATTACGATTTTATCGCGGGGACACTGCCTCCTCATCGGCGTGCCGGGGTTGGCGAAGACTCTCCTTGTGAGGACGCTTGCGGACGCACTGAACCTTCGCTTCAGCCGCATACAATTCACTCCGGATCTCATGCCGAGCGATATAACCGGCACCGAGATCATCGAAGAAAATGTGAACACGGGAGCTCGTTCCTTCAGATTCGTGAAAGGCCCGCTCTTCGGAAATATCATCCTTGCAGACGAAATCAACCGGACTCCTCCGAAGACGCAGAGCGCACTTCTCGAGGCGATGCAGGAATATAGGGTTACGGCGGCGGGCCAGACTTTTCAGCTGGAACAGCCGTTCTTCGTTCTCGCCACACAGAACCCCATAGAGCAGGAAGGAACGTACCCGTTACCTGAAGCGCAGCTCGACAGGTTCATGTTCAATCTCTGGCTCGATTATCCTTCCTTCAACGAAGAGGTGAAAATCGTTCAGTCTACCACCGGTCAGCACACACCGTCGGTCGACAAAGTAATGGGCGGTGGAGACATCCTGTACTTCCAGGAACTTGTCAGGCGCGTTCCTGTGGCAGACTCGGTTGTGAAATTTGCAGTAGACCTGGCTAATCGGACACGTCCTCAAAACGGCAAGGCGCCGGATTTTGTGAAGCAGTACGTGAGCTACGGCGCCGGGCCGAGGGCGTCCCAGTACCTGATCCTCGCGGCGAAAGCCGACGCCGCATTGGACAACCGTTTGAGTCCCGATATTGATGACGTCAGGAGAGCCGCACTACCTGTTCTGAGACACAGGATTATCACCAACTTCAATGCAGAAGCCGAGAACACTAACACACCCGAGATTATCAGCCGCCTTCTAGAGATTTGAAAAGTGAAGTTCCATTCGACTCTCTTGTTTGCCGCCATATTTACTCTGTCTGCAGGGGAGCAGGTCTACAGCCAGGCGCTGCCAACAAGGCAGACGGGCACGCAGAAGTATTGGGTCTTTTTCAGGGATAAGCCTGACGCTGAATCCTTAGGTGACGGACAGAACCAGGAAAGGGCTGAGCAATACCTCGTTCGAAGCGGGATCCTGTCAGAACGCGCAATAGAGAGAAGAGAGAAGGTATTGCCTCCGTCGCGCATTGTGTCGGTCTCTGACTTCCCCGTATGCGCAGCTTACATCGACAGTATCCAGTCGGTCGGCCTGAATGTGTTGAGTACGAGCAGGTGGTTTAACGCGGCAGTCGTCAAGGCGGATTCGTCGGTGCTGGCCAGGGCGGAGAAATTTCCTTTCGTTGTGGGCATCAAACGCATCGTTGCATACACCGACCGGATCAAGGCCAGGATGCCTGCATCGATACCGGTCCCGGGCCTCGCGAAAACCTCAGTTTACACGCCGCCTGCCGATTCGGCTTTCTACGGGCCGTCCCTGACGCAGCTCGAACTCAGCGGTATTCCTGAAGTTCAATCACTGGGTATAAACGGGACGGGAATAATTATAGGGATGCTCGACGCAGGGTTCCGGTACGAAACTCACGAGGCTCTGCAACACATAAAAATCGTCGGTGAGCACGATTTCATTCAGAACGATTCCATAACTGCGAACCAGCCCGGAGACTCGTCGGATCAGGACAACCACGGTACATCGACCCTGTCCGTGCTCGGAGGCTATTCACCGGGCAACATCATCGGAGTTTCCTACGGCTCGTCATTCATGCTCGCAAAAACCGAGTACGTTCCGGTCACTGATTATAAATGGGAGGAAGACAACTGGGTCGAAGGAATTGAATGGATGGAGTCACGCGGTGTCGACGTAGTGTCGTCTTCCGTCGCTTACAATATTTTTGTCGATTCCTCAGGGGCGGTGGATTCAGCTGAATCCTACTTTTTCTGGCGGGGAGATTTCAACGGAAAGAAGTCGATCGCGAGCAGGGCAGCTACCAGAGCAGCCGAGCTGGGTGTGGTTGTGGTACAGGCGATGGGCAATGAGGGAAACGGTGACGGCGTCAATGGAACGATGGACGTACCGGCGGATGCCGACAGCATAATTTCCGTCGGGGCGGTGGACCTGACGGGAAGACTTGCTTATTTCAGCTCGACAGGCCCGACCAACGACGGAAGGATCAAACCCGACCTGGTTGCTGACGGCAGCGGGGATTACGTAGCTACCGTTCCCGGCCCCGACACGTACGCTTACGAAAGCGGGACATCTTTTTCTACACCGATAGTGGCAGGCATCGCTTCGCTTATCCTTTCGGTCAGACCAGATTACACTCCTATGCAAGTCATCGACCTCCTGAAGAATACCGCGGTTCAATACTTTAACTCCAAGGACATACGTACGTCCACCTATCCAAACAACTTCTACGGTTGGGGAATCGCGAACGCGTGGAACGCAATAAAAAGCATCGGCTTAGTGGGCTCAAACAATTTTGTTTCGTGGCAGGACGACTCGTTTGCGCATGTCGCGGTAAGGGCATTCAGTACTTCAGGGATCAACCCTGTGCTCAGCCGGGGATACTATTCTTATGACGGAGTGAACTATTCTCCGGCTCCAATCTTTGCGACCGACACCGCCAACCAATACCAGCTCATGGTAACTCCGCCGAAGACTCTTGCCGGAAGCCTGTATTTTTACTTCAGCATGACAGATTCTTCAGGCAAACAAATCGATGTACCGTACTACGGCTCGAAAAAGCCTTTCACACTTTTCGGATGGCAGCTTACCCCGGTCCCTGTATCGGAAAACTATCATCTATTCAACAGTTACCCGAATCCATTCACCGTTCGGACAAATGTCACTTTCATCCTTAATGAACCTTCACACGTCACCGTGGATGTGTTCGACGTGCTCGGAAGAAAAGTAAAATCCATCTTCAGCGGCAACATGGCCGGCGGATATGCAGAGCTTGCATGGAACGGTTCGAACAATAATGGAACGAGAGTGGCTAGCGGTGTCTATTTCATCAGGCTGCTCGTGAACGGCAGCATGAAAGTCCTGAAAGTCCTGTACCTGAAATGAACTTTCAGGTTCATTTTGATATCCCGGTTTACCTGTTCCTTACCTTCGGAGTGCTTTCCGCGGGGTTGTCTTACCTGATGTACAGGAAGCTGGAGGGAATCTCGAGACCAAGACAGCTTTTTCTGGGCACGCTCAGAGGGGCATCGTTCTTCCTTCTCTTCCTTGCGGCGGCGAATCTGGTCACAGACATTGTTCGTGTAGAGACGGCAAAGCGAGACGTCTTTCTTCTCCTCGACGATTCCAAGAGCATGTCTTTGAGCGACGGTTCTGCGCCTCGTCCCGAATTAGTGAAAGAAATCATCAACAGCAAGCCGTTCGAAGACCTGAAGGAGCATTTTCAAATAAGCCCCGTCGTTTTCGGCGCTGGTGTCCTGACCGGGAAGGATATCGACTCGCTCCATTTCGATCAGCCTGCAACCGACTTAAACTTACCGATAGAACATACTGCAAACGCTGGCAGGGATGGGAGGACGGCGTTTGCGCTGCTTGTTTCGGATGGCGATTACAACGCCGGCAGAAATCCTATCGATGCAGCGCGTAACCTGCCTTTCCCTATATATTCCATCGGGGTCGGGGATTCAACAGCTCCCAACGATGTCGTGGTCAAACAAGTTATCACAGCCCCATCCATTTACGCCGGAAAGAAAAGCGTTGTCAAGGCAATAATCGGATCGATCGGTTATGGGGGTGTGGCAGTGACTGCCCGTTTGCTCGAGGACGGGCGAGAAATCGGCTCGAAAGTCGTGACGCTTCCAGGCGAAGGGAATACTGAAGTCTCTTTCAATTATACTCCCGTTTCGGCGGGGACGCATTTGCTGAGGGTTTACATTCCTCCGTTGGCGGGCGAATTCAGCCGGATGAACAACTCTGCTTCGGTGAGTGCTCAAGTCAAGAAGGGTAAATATGCAATACTTTTAATAGCGGGTGAACCGGCCGCGGACGTCGCCTTTCTCAGAAGAAATATCCAAGAGAGCGAAGATTTCAATCTTTCAGTCCTTATCCAAAAGACGGGGGACAGCTTCAATGAAAGGAATGCCGCCAGCATCCTGGCACGTAAATACGATGCTGTAGTTCTTTACGATTTCCCCAACGGAGAGTCTGTCGGAACACTCGGAGACGTGAAGGCGATGCTGCAATCGACTGGCGTTCCTTATGCTTTTTTTGCCGGGAATAAATTCTCGAGTGCCAAGGTGAACGGGTTCCCGCGCCTGCCGTTCATCGCGACCGGCTTGCAGGCAGGGGAATTTCAGGTGGGAGTCTACTTATCCGGCGCGGAATCTATCCCGGCCGGGCTGCAACCGGTTTATACTCTATTGAACGCCAACTCGAATCTCTTTCCTCCGCTTTATTATCAGAGAATACTATGCAGGCCCTTGCCGGGGGCCACAGTTCTCGCGTTTCCGGTTTTAAACGGAGTTCGTTTGGATATGCCGCTGTTCATGTTTGATCCGGCCACGCGGACTGCAGCTTTCCTCGCGTACGGACTCTGGCGTTTTCAGCTCATGAGTTCGCTCAGCGGCCTTCGAAGTGATTTCCTCCGGAATTTTCTGACGACTTTTCTTCGGGCACTTATAAGCGGAGGTGAACAAAGGCTCCTGACGGTAAATACGAGCAGGAAAGTATACGACCCTTCAGAGCCTGTCGACTTCAACGCACTTCTTGTAGCGCAAAACGGGTCGCCTGTAAATGACGCAAACTTGGATGTCAATATTAAAGATGACTTGTCGCGGCGTACGGTCTCAGATATCCGCCTGGCCTCGAACGGCGACGGCGGATACACCGGAGGCGTGGAAGGTTTGGGACAGGGGAAGTATTTGTTCACTGCAAAGGCTGGCACGGGCTCGACATTCCTGGGAGCAGACAGCGGGTCATTCATAGTTGAGCCTCTGAATGCGGAGTTCGTCCAGACCTCGATGAATGTGCAGCTTCTCAGACAGCTGGCCTCCGTAACAGGCGGTCAGTTCCTGACGGCGCGGAATTTCGTCCGTCAGGGAATTGAGTTGAAACCCGAATGGAGAGAACCTTTGAGGATTGATCTTTCCAACCGCTTCGAAATTCTCTCGTCTATACCGGTCCTTGCGATAGCCTTTCTGTTGTTGGCCGTGGAATGGATTACCCGGAAAATCTGGGGATTGCCTTAGTTAACACGGGCGTCAAATTCGCTTAACATTTTCTTAACACTAAATTAACCTCCAAGTAAATGCCCCTGTCTAGCTTAATGGTATGGCTGTTGAAATCGAGGCATTAGGTGGTGCGGCAGAGGCTATCAAGGTCGAGAAGAAGTCCATTGTCCACGCCGACACGGTTTTCAAATCTGTAATAGGTTTTTTTGCCCTCCTGGTAATTATTCTTTTGGTATGGCTCGGCCTGCAACTCTATGCCTCGTCGCGGCTTGCGTTCAGCACCATCGGAATATGGGCTTTCATCAAAGGAACTACCTGGGATCCCGTAAGCGGTGTGTTCGGTGCACTGCCATTCATATATGGAACGCTTGTCACATCTTTTCTCTCTCTTCTGATTGCTACGCCGCTTGGCGTCGGAACGGCGATCTTTCTGGCAGAACTGTCTCCAAAGTGGCTGAGACGATTCTTGCAGCCGCTGGTTGAGCTCCTGGCGGGCATCCCGAGCGTTATATACGGGCTCTGGGGAATTTTCGTTCTGTCTCCGCTCATGGCGATGACCGTCGAACCCTTCTTGATGGACACTTTCGGGTTCCTTCCTTTCTTCAAAGGGTATCCGTTGGGAATAGGCATTCTTACCGCTTCGATAATTCTTGCCATTATGGTAGTGCCGTTTATAATCTCGGTGTCCACCGAAGTGTTGAGCACAGTGCCAGTGTCTTTAAAGGAAGGGATGTATGCTCTGGGTGCGACCCGGTGGGAGACTCTCAAGAAGATTTCTCTCCCTTTTGCAAAGAGCGGAATATTCGGATCCGTCATTCTTGCTCTGGCGAGGGCGCTGGGCGAGACTATGGCGGTGACGATGGTAATCGGGAACACGCCGCAGATTAGCAAGTCACTTCTCGATCCGGGGTATTCGATGGCTGCGGTTTTGGCGAACGAATTCACGGAAGCGACCACGGCTTCCTATTTATCCGCCCTGATAGCTATTGCGTTTATTTTGCTTTTGATTACTTTGACAGTTAATGCCGTTGCAAGGTGGCTGATTTGGCGAACGACTCGAACCAAGTAATCAAAACCGTGATTGCCGGATCGGGGTTCTCCTACTGGCGCCGGAAGATATCCAACGCTATATTCACGATTCTGTTCTCTTCGAGCATAATTATCGTTCTGCTTCCGTTGCTCCTTATCGTGGGATACTTGTTTTACAAAGGAGCATCCTCTGTCAATGTGAATTTCTTTATCCACAGACCCGCCCCGGTGGGCGAAGCGGGCGGCGGGATGGGAAACGCTATCATCGGCTCGCTCTATGTCGTCGGATTGGCATCACTGATCGGAATCCCGGTGGGATTATTGGGCGGAATATTCCTGGGCGAGTTTCCGAACAACAAATTGTCTACCGTCGCGCGCTTCGTCGCAGATGTTCTGAACGGGACACCGTCGATCGTGATGGGGGTATTTGCTTATACCGTGGTGGTTCTTCCGATGAAGAATTTTACGGCTCTGGCCGGCGGGTTCGCGCTCGGGATGATGATGATACCGACGATCCTCCGGACGACGGACGAGATATTGCAGACTGTGCCGAATTCCATAAGGGAGGCGTCCCTGGCGCTTGGAGTGCCATACTGGAGAACCGTTATCTCGGTCGTTCTCAGGAGTGCCAAGAGCGGAATACTCACCGGAATCCTCCTCGCAGGTGCGAGAGTCCTCGGCGAGACTGCGCCGCTTCTATTCACAAGTTTCAACAATGCCTTTTTCAGTTACAGTATCCTCCAGCCGATTTCAACGTTGCCTGTGCAGATATTCAACTATGCGATCTCTCCCTACAAGGACTGGCACCGGCAGGCATGGGCGGGGGCGTTGGTTCTCGTCGTCGCGATCCTGATCGTGAATGTCGGAATGCGGACTTTTTCAAGACAGAAATTCGAGCAGACCTGATGACATTATCTCCTGATGTTTCAACCGGAATAATCACACAGAATCTGAAGGCGTATTTCGGAAAGGTGGAGGTTCTGAAGGGGATCGATATCTCCATCCCGAAATTCGAAGTGACGGCTTTCATAGGCCCTTCGGGTTGCGGCAAGACGACCTTTCTCCGGACACTGAACCGGATGCACGAGCTTGCCAGGAACGCAACTATAACCGGCAAAGTGCTCGTCGACGGGACGGATATATACGCTCCGAGTGTGGACCCGGTGCTCGTGAGAAGAAAAATCGGAATGGTTTTCCAGAAGCCTAATCCATTCCCGACAATGTCGGTCTACGACAATGTGGTGGCCGGGCTGAAGCTTACCGGGCGACATTCGAGGAAAGAGCTCGAAGAGGTTGTCGAGAGGACGCTCATGCAAGCTGCGCTCTGGGATGAAGTGAAGGATTCTCTCCGGAAATCTGGGGCAAGCCTGTCCGGCGGTCAGCAACAGCGGCTGTGCATAGCAAGGACCCTTGCCGTGGATCCGGAAGTGATATTGATGGATGAACCCGCAAGTGCTCTCGATCCCATTTCTACGGCGAAAATCGAAGAGCTCATCTTTCAATTGAAGGACAGGTACACGATAGCAATCGTGACACATAACATGCAGCAGGCTGCACGCGTCAGCGACCACACGGCCTTCTTCTATCTCGGCGAACTGATAGAGTTCACCAATACTCGCGATATGTTCACGAAACCCAAAAAGAAACAAACGGAAGATTACATTACCGGAAGGTTCGGCTGATCGACAGGCCGTTAGAATGCCGCCAGGGACTCAGGACCTGGCTCTCTTCTCCGCAACGCGTTGCTGTTAATACAATGCCGTTTTCCGCCGCCAGTCCCGATTGCTCCCGAACTTTTGTCGATGCCAGACGTCTGTTTCAAAGTCGAATGAGCCCCGAGACGGGGGACTTTCTTCAGTTCGCGTGTGCCTCTGATTTCTAACGTAATTATTTGAGCTCGACCTGTAAAGGCGTTCCGTTCTGATGTTTCTTGTCAATAATATCATCAAGCCAAGGAGACTTCAATGAGACTAAGACTCGTCGCTTTCATGATCGTGGCGATTGCGCCGTTGCTTTTGGCGCAGTCAAATCCTGCCACTTTCGCACCGATGGATTGGCCGACCCCAAACAGCTATCGTGCCGCCGACGGCAGGCCCGGACCGGAGTACTGGCAGCAGCGTGCGGATTATGACATCAAAGCCACGCTCGACACTTCAGCGGACAGAGTAACAGGGAGCGAGACAATTACATACACAAATAATTCGCCGGAGCCGTTGTCGCATTTATGGCTTCAGCTCGATCAGAACTTGTTCAAAGAGGGGAGCCGCGGAAACGATGAATACGATTCACCTCAGGCGCGATGGCGGGGTGCTTTCAAGAACGGAGGTGACGAGTTAAGCAGCGTTGTTGTCGTTCAGGACGGTAAGGAAGAAGCGGCACATTTCATTATCAGCGACACGAGGATGATGATTCAGCTGAGTGAACCGCTCCCCGGTCACGGCGGGAAGCTTCAACTCCGGATATCGTGGTCGTTCATCGTACCGCGTTACGGTTCCGACAGGATGGGAATGTTCAATGCGAAAGAAGGTAAAGTGTACGAGATAGGCCAGTGGTACCCGAGAATGTATGTGTACGACGATGTGCACGGGTGGAATCCGCTTCCGTACCTCGGCGAAGGAGAGTTTTATCTCGAGTACGGTGACTTCGATGTGGAGCTGACCGTACCGCGCGATCTCGTCGTCGTTGGAACGGGCGTCCTGCAGAATCCCGGTCAAGTGCTGACCAAAACCGAAAGGGATCGTCTGGCAGAAGCGATGAAGACCGACAAGACGGTCCATGTCATTTCACAGGATCAGGTGGGGAGACCGGACACGCGTCCCGCCGGGAAGGGGGATCTCACATGGAAATTCAACGCCAAAAACGTCCGTGATTTTTCCTGGGCGGCCTCCAGGTCATTCATATGGGACGCATCGCACTGGGACAACATACTTCTCATGGCAGCATATCCGAAGGAGGGAATTGCCCCGGACAGTTCTTCCAGGAAACCCGGCTGGGAAGATGTTATTCAAATGATGCGGCACACTTTCATGTATTACTCGACGAACTATTACCATTACCCGTATCCGGTAGCAGTCAACGTAGCCGGAAATGTTCATGGGATGGAATATCCGATGATTGTTTTTTGCTTTGTTCGTGCGCGTGGGCAATTCCTCTACAGCGTCACCGACCACGAGTTCGGTCATAGTTGGTTTCCGATGACGGTGGGGAGCGACGAGCGTCGTCATGCCTGGATGGATGAAGGGTTCAATACTTTTATCAATTATTATTCGAACAGGGATTTCTACGGCGATACTGCGAGACAAAACATAATGATGAGGGCCGATACGATGGCGAAGATTATGTTGACACCCAGGAACGATCAACCGATCGATACGCGAGCCGATCAGGTACTTCCGCGCAACCTGGGATTCCTCGAATACGCCAAGACAGCCTTCGGTCTGAAACTTCTCCGCGAGTTCATCGTCGGCCCTCAGAGATTTGATCCCGCATTCAAAGCGTACATCCGTCGCTGGGCGTTTAAACATCCGCAGCCTTCCGATTTCTTCCGTACCATAGAAGACTATACCGGTGAGGATCTGAGCTGGTTCTGGCGCGGGTGGTTCTATTCAACACACGTCCTGGACCAGGCAATTGATTCCGTCGTTGACGATTCTACGATGACAGTCGTATATATCTCAAACGACAGAGGCCTTGTCATGCCGACCGAGCTGCAGGTGACATTTGCCGACGGTAAAATTTCAGATTACAAACTTCCGGTTGAGATATGGTTCAACGGGAACGACTATCGGTTCCCGATTTATGATGACAGGAAGGTCGAGAAAGTCGTACTGGATCCTGATTACGAACTGCCCGATGTGCAGAGAGCCAACAACGTTTGGACTTTTTCGGGAAGTGCTTCGAAATGAAGCGTCGCCTTTCTTTATGCGCGCAGTTGGAGCGGCGGTCGGAGGTACATAAATAACTAAATTCATTTTTGGCTGAGACCACTCGCATTTTGACTGAAAGTCTTGATTCTCTAAACATCTGTTTGGTTAAACGGGACTTAATGCATTCTTGACTTGCTTTTGAGGCCTTCAAAAACTACTTTTCCTGCAGTGGCTGAAGTGATGCAGAGGAAAAGCAAATACCTTTCCGGTAATATTATATCGCTGCACGTCTTCATTGAGTTATTTCCCCACGAAGTCATTTACTACCAAACCGAAAGGAGCAAGTCATGCAAAGGGTACGAGGTGTCCTTCTACTGACCTTACTGTTGGCCGTTCCGCGATTGATGCTCGCGCAGGGTATTACCACTGCGTCGGTGAGTGGAACTGTCACGGATACGAAAGGCCAGCCCATCCCGGGAGCAACCGTGATTGTTCTCCACACTCCGTCAGGGACGAAGTACGGTTCAAGCACCCAGCTTGACGGCCGTTATTTCATCAGAGGCCTGAGAGTCGGTGGTCCATATGTCATCACGGTGTCCAATGTCGGTTACAAGACGCAGGAAGTCAGGAATATTAATTTGGAAATCGGTCAGAACCTTGAATTGAATTTCAAGCTGCCCGAGCAGGCGATTAGCGTTGGAGGAGTAGAAGTGGTCGCAGAACGCAACGGCTTAATGAACACGAATCGCACCGGCGCGGCCACAACCGTTTCAAAGGCGTTCATTGAAAGCTTCCCGACAATCACGAGGAGCTTTCAGGATTTCGAAGCCCTCTCGCCGAATATTGTCGGCAATTCAGCACTGGGCAGGAACAACAGGTACAACAATATTCAACTTGATGGTACTAATTACAACGATCTTTTCGGGCTTGCGGACAACGGGACCCCTGGTGGTCAAGCTGGGACAACCCCAATAAGCCTGGATGCAATCCAAGAATTTCAGGTCGCGTTAGCACCTTTTGATGTTCGGCAGGGTGGATTCACTGGCGCTGAAGTGAATGCCATAACACGAAGCGGAACAAACCAATTCACCGGGTCGCTCTATTTCTACGGCCAAAATCAAAACTTTGTTGGCACCAGCCCGGATGCCTTCAAAACACCCTACCCCACGTTCAGCAACGTACAAACGGGGTTGAGGCTTGGGGGCCCGATAGTCAAAGACCAGTTGTTTTTCTTTGTCAATGGTGAGATAACAAGAGAGCGTCAGCCTCTTTATAACACCATGAATCCACCAAGT
>JAJYJD010000371.1 GCA_021789755.1 Bacteroidota bacterium | reverse complement strand
AGGGATATGGTTTAACTGAGGCGGCTCCTATAATCTCCGCGAACGTCCCGGCCCGTCATAAACTCGGTTCATCCGGCTCGATAGTCGGGAACCTCGAGGTGAAAATCTGCGACGAGGAAGGGAATGAGCTCGCATTGGGTTCCAGCGGTGAGATCGTCGTAAGGGGTGAAAATGTCATGGCGGGGTACTGGCGAAACGAAAAAGCCACTCGTGAGACGATACGTGACGGTTGGCTCTACACCGGCGACCTCGGATATGTGGATGAAGATAATTTTTTGTATGTGCTCGGGCGTGAGAAGAGTCTTCTCATAAGTCACGATGGTGAGAAATACAGCCCCGAGGGAATCGAAGAAGCGATTGCGGATAACTCTCGGTACATCGAGCAAGTAATGCTTTTCAACAACCAGTCTCCTTATACCATGGCGTTGGTGGTTCCCAATCGTGAAGCCCTGATCGGGTATCTGGCAGAGTTGGGTTTGTCGCCGCACTCCGACGAAGGGCAGGCAGCCGCGTTGAAGAACCTGGAATCCGAAATCGGGGAGTACAGGCAGGGCGGCAAATTTGCCGGGCAGTTTCCGGAACGATGGCTTCCCGCTGCCATCGCCGTACTCGGAGAAGGATTCACGGAGCAGAATAAGTTACTGAACAGTACAATGAAAATGGTGCGAGGAAGGATAACCGATTTCTACAGAGATCGGATCGAGTTCATGCTGACCGCCGAGGGAAAAGAAGTGTGCAATCACCAGAACAGGATGATATTGAAAAGGATGGCATAGATGCATTTCCTGGCGCCTCGTTCACGAAATGTCGCAATGAGCACTCTGACGTGAGATCATACACAGCCGTCGGCTACACGTCCGCAGCTTGAACGGAATGTGGATTTGCGCACAGGTAGGGGTACAATCATCTTTGAAAAGTTTGCTGCCGGGGTTATATTTTTCGCATGAGAGTCACACGAGCTGAAGTCGACCTGTCTGCGATAGGTTACAATATAAATCAGGTAAAGAGGAAAGTCGGTCCTAATGTCCGAATCCTCGGTGTAATGAAGGCAAATGCTTACGGCCACGGCCTGGTTCCGGCCGCCAAGGCGGCAATCGATGCGGGCGCCAGCTACATGGGTGTCGCAATTGCAGATGAAGGAATAGAGATCCGACAGCATACATCTGTTCCCATCCTCGTGTTTTCACCGCCCTTTGAAGACTCGCTCGAATCCTATGTGCGTTTCGACCTCGATGCCACGATCACATCCGTCGAGACTGCATACGCACTCAATGCGGTGGCGAAAAGCGCCCACAAAAAAGCGCAAGTTCAGATCAAGGTCGATACCGGGATGGGGAGGATCGGATTTCTTCCGGAAGTCGCTCCCGAAGCAATCCGCACCATCGCGAACCTGGACTCGCTTGAGATCGTCGGCGTTTATTCGCACTTCGCCACATCCGACGAGTTCAACAAGGAGTTTGCCCGCAGACAACTGTTGAGTTTCAAAAAGATCGTCGCGGCTGTCAAAGATCTAAGCATTACTTCTCCTATTTTCCACATCGCCAACAGCGGTGCCATTCTCGATATGCCGGATTCATATTTTGACATGGTTCGGCCCGGTATAATAACCTACGGATACTACCCTTCGCTCGAGACTTCCGAATCTCTCGAAATCAGACCGGCCCTCAGTCTGAAGTCAAGCGTCGCACTCATTAAGACCTTGAAAGCCGGCATGAGCGTCAGTTACGGCAGGAAGTACTTTACCAGGAAAGAGAGCCGAATTGCCGTAGTCCCGATCGGTTACGGCGATGGATACACCAGGCTCCTGACGGGAAAGGCGTCCGTGCTCATTAAGGGCAAGAGGTATCCGGTTGCCGGCACGATCACCATGGATCACTTGGTGGTAGATGTCGGAAGCGATTATGAGGTACAACAGGGAGATGAGGTTGTACTTATCGGGAAGAGCGGGGAAGAAACAATTACGGCCTGGGACCTCGCTGCAAAACTCGGCACGATCCCTTACGAGGTCCTTTGCATGCTGAACAGCCGGGTCCCGAGAGTATACACCCACAATCATATAGGATTGGGAGATTGAAATCTTGAAAGTCTTTGCAGTCATCATGGCCGGGGGAGTTGGCGCGCGTTTCTGGCCGCAGAGCCGGGAGAATATGCCGAAGCAGTTCCTTAACGTCTTCGGCGAACGCACTCTCTTCCAGAGAACTTTCGACAGGATATCTCAACTCATCGCTCCGGAAAATGTCCTTGTCGTTACTAACATGGTACAGCAGCAGCAGGCTTCAGCCCAGCTGCCTCACCTACCGGTAAGAAACATCATCGCGGAGCCGTTCGGCCGAAACACCGCGCCGTGTATTGCCGCTGCCGCCTCTGCCATATCCTCGCTCACTCAGGACGCGGTAATGGTGGTCCTTCCGTCCGATCACCTGATATCCGAGGACGAAAAGTTCATTGCGCAGCTGAAGAATGCCATACGACTCGCGGACAAACAACGGGCGCTTGTCACCATTGGTATACGGCCTACACATCCGGAAACCGGCTTCGGGTATATTCATTTCGACAACAGTACTCCCGACAAGGACATCGCCGACCACGGGGGCCATCGCGT
>JAJYJD010000081.1 GCA_021789755.1 Bacteroidota bacterium | reverse complement strand
GGGCGTCTAAAGAGACCGATGTCAGCAAAACAACCAACATCCCAAGGACAACTCGAAGTGATTTCATTTCGCGTCATCCTTACCTATTATTCGCGGGACTGATTTTCTTTTCCAGTTCGGGAATCAACACGTATTTTGCCCGTGCGTAGTCCGGATAAGTCTGCAACGCCTTCCGGTAGACAGCGAGCGCGTCGCTGTAGTGGTCCTGCTTCTCGTAAGCGAGTCCAAGCCAGGTAAGCGCATCGATGTATCCCCATGATGGCTCAAGGCTCTCCTGCCATTCGTTTCCCACCGCCTCGTAGAGCGAGACGGCTTTTCGGAAATACTCCACGGCCTTGTCAACGCTTCCTCCGAATATTCCGGGCGTGTTGAACTTGCTTGTACCTAGGATCATGTAGGCTCTCGGATTTGTGGAATCCATGGCCAATGCCTTCTCTACAAGCTCGCCGCTCTTCGGACCGAGGGTAGGGCCGCTCATCCAGCTCTCAGCGATCTCTATTCCGTAGATTCCGGCAAGGAGCACCTTCGGTTCGGACCAGTTGGGATATTTGTCGTTGAGGGCCTCCGCGCGTTTTTCGGCCTGGTCCGCGAATTCTTTGTACACGTCATCCTGCTTCGTCGCCATTCCATAAGTCATGAGACGGTAGCCCGCGTAAGCGAGGTAGTATTCGACGAACCTGTCTTCGGGCTTCAGAACACCGGCGCGCTGCAGAAGGGCATTTCCACGGAGCATCGCTTCCTTTTTCCACTCCGCGTATCCCGAATCGACGAGATTTCTTCCTTGAATTACGAGAGAGTCCACCGCAGGATTGCCGGTCGTTGAAGGTGCCTTCGCAAACGTTGCCGCGGACTGGAGTATCACGGTGAGTATCGAGACTAATGCGAGTCTGGTTTTCATTTCTTCTCCTCTGATTGTAAAGCTCTTTGTTTTTCAAAGTAATGAGGCAAAAATTTTTGCCGGTTATTTCTTCAGGAATTTTTCGAGCGTGCTTACATATTCCTCGAGCGCGCGACGGCCTTTTTCGGTAATCTTGTAGGTCGTCTGCGGCTTCCTTTCCACGAATCCCTTTTTCGATGAGACGTATCCGGCCTCTTCCAACTTCCTGAGATGCGTGCTCAGATTGCCGTCGGTGGTCTTGACCATGTCCTTGAGGAAATTGAAGTCGGCCTGTTGCACGCTCACCAGTGCCGCGACAATTGCGAGCCTGATCCTCGAGTGGAGAGTATCGTCAATTTGTTGATAATCGAAGTCGCTCATTGAGCGCCCGCCGCCATCGAATTCTTTCTGGATGTCTTGTAGAATGCGAGCGCGGGGACGATCTGGAAGAGTATCATCATCGCTCCGAATATGGGGAGCGTCTCGATGCCTTTCACGGCGAACATCACAAGCGCGCCGACCCACCACGCGATGCCCACCATCGTCACCCACTTCAGCCTGTAGACGAGCGAGCTTATCGTGTACGCGCCGCCCATCACCGTCGCGATCGCCGGACAAATCGCCCAGTCGTGCAGGGCGCCGGTCATAGGCCCGACGAACCCGATAATCATCATCGACACGCCGGAACTGATCCAAATGAGTGAAATGAGCTTGGCACCGACGGGCCAGCCGCTTGATTTCGACGGCTCGCGCATTCCCATCAGTATCGAGATAATCCAACCTAATCCGACAGCAACTATCCAGATCCAGCTGGAGACAGACTCGTTTTTCGTCAATATGACGGCGTATTGCGCAAATATCGCGATGGTAATGATGATACCCCAGGCGAGATAATATTTTCCGTTATCGAAGGCAAACCTGCGGCTTTCATCCATGACCCTCCGTATGAGGGCTATTTCTTCTATAGCACTTTGCTGGTCCATTTCTCCTCCATTGATAAAGCACTTTGAATTACAAAGTAAAAATAGGGCATAAAAAACATATTGTCAAGCGTAAACTGTAACCCTACCTAATGCGGCCGTCGAGGAGATTTGGCGGTTTGCGTATGTTTTTGTTAGATTTAAGTGAGGAGACGTGAGAAGGCTGACGAGGTTAGTTTGATAGATCGAATTGAAAAGTATCTAGGAGCCCCCGCATATCGGAGGGAGGGTGTCTCAATTTTTCGGGGTGACTGTGTCGAGGTAATGAAACGTATTGAAGAGCCAATCATTTCCTTGACCGTAACGTCTCCACCCTACAACATTGGGAAAGAGTATGAGACTATACTTGATATAGATAATTACTTGGACTGGTGCGCAGCGTGGATACGTGAGATTTATCGAATCACGAAGTCCAGCGGGGCGTTTTGGTTGAACCTAGGGTATTTCGAACTCCCGCAAAGAGCAAAGGCAATTCCCATTCCTTACCTTCTTTGGAACAGGTCTCCATTCTACCTTGTTCAAGAAGTAATTTGGAACTATGGAGCGGGGGTTGCGAGCAAGCGCATGTTCTCGCCAAGAAACGAGAAATTCCTTTGGTACGTGAAGGACCCGGGGGACTATGTGTTCAACCTAGATGATGTTCGCGACCCGGATGTAAAGTATCCAAAGCAAAAAAAGAATGGAAAGTTGAAATGCAATCCACTCGGGAAAAACCCAACAGACGTCTGGTCGCTGCCTAAAGTCACCTCGGGAACAAACCGCAGCTCCGAGGAAAGGACTCCTCATCCGGCACAATTTCCGGCGGCCGTTATCGAGCGCATTGTACGCGCTTGCAGCCGGCCAAACGACCTGCTCTTAGATCCCTTCATGGGTTCTGGCACTGTCGCAGAGGTCGCGATTCAAACAGGCAGAACGGCTATCGGCATTGAATTGCGAGAAGATTACATTGAGATTGCGGCTCAGCGGATTGATGGATACGTAAAGCGAAGAGATTTGGCGGCGGCACAAGAACAGTTGTTCTAAACCCGATAAAGTTCTCGCAACTTATATTCTTCGACAAAGGGCTTGAGGTGTGCCTGCTGTCCAGAGGCAGATTTTTGTCCCACCCAGTCTGAATGATCCAGCCAGCCAAAGCGAATGATGGTGAGCTTGGGTTTGGTTATTCCCACTGTGAACTTCGAGAAGTTCACAGCTAGATAATACCCAGATTTACTCTTTTTAAAACTTGCCGTTTTCTGTGCATAACTTCGGTTGCCAAAGATGTGAGCTCTGTCAGAAGATGTTTTAATTTCAATCGAATACTTCTCGTCAGGTACATACACCAGGTCTTTCTCATCGTCCGATTTATCTCCCCTCCACTCACCCGTATGTTTAGCCGCGAACTCCAAAGGGATTAGCTCGTGCAATAGGAAACCCATGATCTGCGGTTTAGGAAAAATGTCTACACCTATTCTGAATTTTCCCGTCCCAAGGTCGGAGACAAAAATAGAGTCCCACGCCGCTTCAACAACCTCCACGATCTCCTTGGGTTCAAGAGGATGGTCTTCAATTAACTCTCCTGTAACGTCTTTCCACCGACTCCTCGGTATCCTGGCATATGGAGACTTTGCGAGAATCAACGAATCCCCTCAAGGAGCTTAGCTGGTAAGACACCCAGTGCCCGCGCAATCTTAATTATATTCTGGAGGCTGACATTTCGCTCCCCGCGCTCTATTCCACCGACGTAGGTCCTATGAAGGCCACACACCCCGGCGAGGGATTCTTGAGATAGCTGCTTGGATTGGCGAAGTTCTCTAACGTTCTGGCCGAAGGTTCTTTGTTCTTGTTTGCTCACTTTGACTAGTTTCCAATTTAGAAGACTTAAAGTCTACACACTTTAAGTATCATTCTAAAACGAATAGATGGGTCTTGTTTGTGACAAGGGGATTGAAGAACTACATTGCACTCTGGAGATCGAACTCGCACCTACAAACTCGAATCCCTCGGATGTGCGAGTTACTACTAACGCTTCGTATGCGCGCTGCGTTGCACGTTTCGGCGCGTGCCTAACGATCAGTAATCACGTCGGCTTCGCAATGCTTGTGTTAACCGACATGAACATACTCATCACCTGCCGAGCACTTCTTTCATTACCCCCGCGAAATCCCGAAGCGCCTGCCCGCAGCCCCCGTTGAAACTCGAACCGTGCATTATGGCAAGCGTCTTCGGCTTGAGTCCGGCAAGCATACTCAGCTGGCTTTCCGTGTTCGAAGTGTAAGGCAAATAATCCCTGAACGGACCGGACTGTGTCGTCACCAGGTTCTCGCGCGCGCCTCCGACCACGTCGGATGAAACCAGAGGCGCGACGTTTCCATTTTGATGAAGTACGTCGGAGCAATAGAGCGTCCCGTCGGTCTCCTCGAACAGCAAACCTGCATCCCAGCCGTGCGGCAGGTGAGGTGTGGAAAGAAACCGGAACCGATGTTTCCCCGTGTCGAGAGTCTCTCCATCCTTCATGCCTCTGGCCTTTCTCGCGGCGAAGTCCGTCATGTTCACTCTCGCGCCGACGAAACTACAGAACGGCTCGGCGGACGGAGATATCTGCAGCCAATCGTTCAGCGAGCCGCATTCATCCGGTTCGAAATGGCTGAACCCCATCCACCGGAGGGAGTCGACGTCAATCAGACTCGCCACCGCTTCCCGCACTTCGGCGAAGAGGTATCTGTGGCCGGTGTGCCAGAGAAGAGGTTCTTCATCCCTGACGAGGAACTGGTTCATCTGTATATTATTTTCAGCGAGGAACGTCGATATCCGGAAAACGTCGGGAGCGATTTCCGTTACCGTCGTCACCTCAGGATGCCTTTCAAAATCATCGGGGCAAGCGACTGTATGCTGGTCCCGGACTCTTTCTGGATTATGAGGGGCTTCCGTCCCGTGTCAGACATGAGGCCGTACACGGTGGCGTAGCCGGGCAGCTCTCCGCTAAAGGGTACTCCCCAACCCTTTCCGTTTACTATACCATAAGCCATCGTGATTGTGCTGCTGGTATAGCCGGTATAATCCTGCCGCTCGATATCGGACGGACCTTTGGCAAACCAATACACCGTCACGTACTGCAAGACTCCGTTTATAGAGCCCACAGATTGAATCACGCGGCAATCGGTGAAAGTTCCGAATGGGACGGTGACCGTGGTCGTATCGAGGATAGTCTCCTCATCGGTCAGGACATAGTCTGTCCCCTGATATGAGAACGTTGTCTGCGTCGTGTATGGCGTTCCCTCAAGCATTGTATCGGGCTTGGATGCAAGCGCCGAGTCAAACAGGACAACGGCCCCGCCGTACTGTCCGAACCCCGAAAAACCGTTCGGTCCATAGAGATTCTCATAGCCACTGTTGTCAAGGATAACTGTATAATTTTTGCCGCTTATCGTCGTATCCTTGTAGAATTCTTGCCAGGAGCTGTCGGACCAGACTTTGTAGTAGTTTGAGTCAAGCCCCGCGCCATAGCCGTTGAGTGAGAGCGGAAGCCCGGGATGCGGGATCTGCGGCGCTTGCGGAGACGTGGGAGTTGACGTCTGGCTGCAGGAGTAGAAGGCAATCGACATCAAGACAAAGCTAATACCCGCTAAAGATCTCATATCGTTTTTCAACCCTCGTTTTGTTGTGCTTGTTCCTGAACTCGGGCTAATATCATTGCGCAGTAAATGCTCAGCATAGCCTTTAATATTGTAGCCATGCACGCCGCATTAGTCAATCCACCAAAGATGACCGGTAGACACGAAATTTCGCCGGGCGGACGCCTCGACATCGTCGTGGAGGCCATTTTCCGTACAAAGGAAGTTGAAGATGAAGGTTGTTCCCCCGTGAGGCCCGATAAATCCGGGCATCTGGAAATCTGATGCCGCCGATACCAGGAATCCAATTTCCGATGGATACCGGGCGGCAGCGGAACTCATGCTTCAATAAACCTCAGGCGGTGCGCCATTCGGGTCGTCATTTATGGTTAGTATCAACTTTCTCGTTAGTCGGAATAACCTCGCGACCTTGGCTAACGTCTCGACCGGAGGGAATGAGCTTACGCTTTTACCCGCGTCAAAGTGTTTCTATCCCTGTGTTCGAACAGGCCCTCATGCCCTTTGATTTGTATCGTGCTCAGTTCATCATAAGTGAAACTACCGTCGTCGTTGAAAGTCATTTCGAAATCGAACCTCACCGTTTTGAACTCGCGGTCGAGAAACGGATTCGAACAAATTCCGAAATCGGACGCTCCCAGTTTTGCGGTCAGCTTGAAATGTTTTGCTTTCGGATCCGCGTTGCCGCCGGCGATGAGCGCTACGCCTCTCGGAATGGTCACGCATTTCATGACCTGTTTCGCCACGGCATCCCACAACCAGTATCCCGTCTCATCGTGGAACGGTTCAGACTCACCGATTCGCCACGCCTGCATGTGGTATCTCAAACCGTAAAGCGACTGTTCGTGGTTCTGAGTCAAATCGGCAGGCTCCACGATCATACGCTCTCTGTACTTGTTTTGTTCAACGCCCCTGTCGTCGGATGGAGCCGTATCGTCACCAGCAACCCCTTCCCATGTCCCGGCCAATGAACTCAGGGGACCGAGATTATTCTGAGTTTCTTCGTTCATAACATCCCTTCTGCAGCTTTTGGTTTCGAACGTCTGACGAAATTGACAGAGAAAACCTGAAGACAGGCTTGCCAATTAATGAACGATATCCGTGGAGGGCTCGTCGGACCCGGCATCGGTTTACCGTTCGTAAGGATCTTGATATTCCTCCGGTCCGCCCGGCCGGCTCATTTCCTTTCCACGACAACAACAGTCATATCGTCGGCCTGTGGTACATTACCTGCATGAGCATTTACAGCACAGATAATCTCGTCAATCGCGGACTGCGGGGAAAGGCACGTCATATGGCGGCCGATTTCGGCAAGCCTTTCGTCACCGAATTGCTCCCGACGTTCGTTCATTGCCTCCGTCACGCCGTCGGAATAAATGAGGACAAAGTCGCCTGCGTTGATGTCGATCTCTTCCTTCCCATAAGTCGAGTCTTCCCTGACACCGAGCACCAGCCCGTGACTATGAAGCATACGCGGCTTCTCTGTCGCAGAGAAAACGACAGGCCAGTTCTGTCCGGCGTTTGCATAGGTGATCGAATGTTTCTTCGTATCGAGCACTCCGTAGAAAAGGGATACGAAAGTGTGAACATCGGTGCTGTGGAAGAGAAGCCTGTTCGCTCTCTCGAGACACCTCGCCGGGTCGGGATCAAATGTCACCTGGCTGTGTATCGTGGCCTGGAGGTTGGCCATGACCAGAGCTGAGGGAAGTCCGTGTCCGCTCACATCTCCCAATCCGATCGCGATCCGGTGGTCGTCGAGGCGGATGAAATCATAATAGCCGCCGCCGACGTTCAAAGCCGGGATGCTTTTGCCGGCGATGGCGTAGCCCGGTATCACCGGATCAGAGTCGGGAAGGAAGTTCATTTGTATGCTTCTGGCCGTTCTCGCCTCGGTTTCGGCACGCACCCGCGCCTCTTCTGCCCTCTTCTTCTCCGTTATATCGCGGTAGATTGCATAATCGCCGATCTGTTTTTCATTGTAAATGATAGGCGCACAGAGTATCGACACGTCCATGACCGTGCAGTCTTTCTTGTTCCGCCTCGATTCCCGTTCGACCCACTCGCCCCTACTGATTCTTGCGGAAATCTCCGCGGCCTCCTCCCGCTGCTCCTTCGACGTGACGAGATCATTTATCTGTTTGCCGACCGCCTCCTCGCGCGAGTACCCGAACATTCTTGTGAACTCGTCGTTCACGTTGATAATACGGTCGTCATTGTCGTGGAGCACGATTGCCTCGGGCGCGCTGTTGAAAAGACGTTCGAGATACGTTTTCTGGAGAAGTATCTCGTCCTCCGCTCTTTTCCGTTCGGTTATATCCCTGTATATCGCGTATACCCCGATATGCTTTCCCTCCTGAAATATCGGTGCACCAAGGATCGACACGTCGAAAACACTCCCGTCCTTTCGTCTTCGTTTCGAGTCGGCCGCGACCCTCTCACCGTGGTCGACCATGTGCGAGAACATATCCGCTTCGCTCCGAAGCTCTTCCGGCGCGACGAGGTCGTTGATCTTCTTCCCGACCGCCTCTTCGCGCGTGTATCCGAACATTCTCGTGAACTCGTCGTTGACATTGACCACGACGTCGTTGTTGTCGTGCCAGATGATTCCCTCGGGGGCGCTGTTGAAGAGGTTCTCCAGATATGATTTCTGTACTAGTATCTCTTCCTCTGCTTTCTTGCGCTCGGTTATATCGCGGTAAATCGCATAGTCCCCGAGCTGTTTTCCGCCGCGGGCTATCGGCGAGCCGATGACCCACACGTCGAAGACGCTGCGGTCCTTCCGCATCCGCTTCGTATCGGCCTCGATCCTCTCGCCGCCGATCACCTTCGAAGAGAATCGCACCCCTTCCTCTTTAAGCTCTTCGGGCACGAGCAGTTCGTTGATGGGTTTGCCCACAGCTTCCTCACGAGTGTAGCCGAACATTCTCGTGAACTCGTCGTTCACGCTTACAATACGGTCAAGGTTATCATGCCAGACGATTGCCTCTGGCGCGCTGTTGAAGAGCCGCTCCAGATAAGTCTTTTGAAGGAGAAGCTCTTCTTCGGCTTTCTTCCGCTCAGTTATGTCGCGGTAGATCGCGAAGACTCCCATCTGCTTCCCTTCGTGAATGATCGGAGCTCCAAGGATTGATACGTCGAACAGCGTTCCGTCTTTCCGCCTGCGTTTCGAATCCCCTTCTATCCTTTCGCCGTGCAACACCATATCGGAAAACATCTCGGCATGCTCCCGGTACTCCTTTGGCGCGACAAGGTCGTTTATTCTTTTCCCGATGGCTTCGACGCGCGAATAGCCGAACATTTTCGTGAACTCGTCGTTCACGTTGACGATGACATCATCGTTGTCGTGCCAGATGATCCCTTCGGGCGCACTGTTGAAAAGCCTCTCCAGATACACCGCTTGAATACGGAGTTGCGCCAATTTGTTTTCGAGTTCCGCGAGGCGCTCCTCCAGTTCCTCGTAAGTAGGCTTACTCATACGACATCCCTCCAGTCGCGACACCTGCCCCGTGAGCCGTCGGCGCATAGCGGAAAACATGCACATAGAACGATCAAATATTCCAGTGAGATGACACGCAGGTTGACCGAAACACAAGACATGCCTTAGCCTCCGACACCGAAAGCTATCCTGAGCCGTGAAGAAAAGCAATCAACTTAAGTAAGTACCAAACAACAAATTCCAAGCTCCAAGCAAAAACAAAGTTCCAATCAGCAAAACCGACAAATAGCTAGTATTTAAGACTTGTGTCTTTGATTTTTGGAGTTTGTTTGGAACTTGGAATTTTGAAGTTAGAGTTTCCAAGGTAAACCCGTATTACCCTACTGCAAGTTTACTTGATGCTGAGTCTGGCATTTACAAGAGTCACGACATCATCAATCCCGGTTTTCGTGTCGACATGAACGAAGACCCATCTTCCTTCTTTGAAATCAGTTGCTCGATTGACGGCATCTTTCGTCGCGGCTGACACTCCCTTTGCGTAAGCGGCCTCGAGCTGAGGACATTTCAAAATAACCTGCGCCGTGAAGCCGTCTTTGTCAGGATAGAGAGCAACCACGGACTTTCCCGATTTCGCGTAGCGGATCGCCCAGCCGTAATTGACGCCGTAAAACTTGAGCTCACTCTTGAGTTTAAGAGTTGTGGCGAGGAACTCGTTCAGGTTCATCCAGTTATCCCATGCCTGACCGACAGCTTTCTTTATACTGCTATTATCGGGCTTTGAGCCTTTTTCGGTGAAAATACCTTTGCTCATGAGTGCCCTCCTGACTGCAGGATGATCCCTTCTGACGTCTCGGGCTGAAGCCCGGAAATAGAAGGAGATTTATTTGCCCCAACATAAATGTCGCGGCAAATACCCTTCCTGAATATACTCCCCGATCTATTGTCGGGGCAAATGAACCGGTTGCCGCCAATTTTCCCGGCATTAATGCCGGCGCTCTAGTATTCCCCAATCGGGTCGCCAGGCGGAATCTCGACAGGGGTCGGCGTTTTGAACTTCACCGGATTTTCCTGGAATTGTGTGATCTGTGAAAGAGCGTAGGTATACTCGGCCCTTTGATTCTCGTCTTTCGTCGACTTCAACTGTGTGCCGATCCAAGCTTTGAGCGCGTCGATTTTGTAGTAGGCGATCGCTCTGACCTGTTCTGATGCTTCGCCGTTCACGGCGAGAGACATCAAATTGTTGAGGACGATGTTCTCCACGGATCGCCGGATGTCCGCCAGATATCCTGTGCTTGAAGGAGACTTCCAGCTCGCGGAAACGAGGTCGTCAATAACTTCATCCAATCCGGGAAGATTTTTGTCCTCACCATGATATTGAACCAGCCTGTTGTCTCGCTCTGGATTCAGAATGAGTCCGACGGTCAGCTGGGCAGCGCTTCTGGCGGGAGCGAGTGCATCGAACGTCACCCCGGTCTGTCCCTCGAAATCTTCCCTTGTCCTCCTGTAACCGTCGGGCTGGGGAGGGATCAGCTTCATAATATTTTCAGGCAGAGCAAGAAAATCGGGCTTAATTGTGCTGAGCAATGCAGTCAACGCCCTGCGCTGTTCCGCCGCCGGAACCATCGTCGTGGGAATCTGACCGTCGCCTTTTACCGCGTAAGTGTAGTTCAGTCCGCCGAGGACCTTCGACGCGGCAACAACCATGTAGCGGTGGAACATGTAAATAGGCACAAGTACATCTTCAAGGTGAGCCAGCGGCTGCCCGACTCGTATGTTATCTTCGCCGAAATTCTTCAGGGCGATGGCGCGGACTTTCATGACGTGATTGAGCTGATCGACGGCGTTCGAGCCGTTGTCCCAGAGATGCGCTATCGGGCTCGCGCTGCCCGCCGGCCGCGCCGCTTCGTCGGACATGAACGGTATGCCGCTCTTTATCCGCTGCTCGACGATGTTATTCAGCGCCTCTTTTTCATTCGTGTCCTTCGGAAATTCTTCGTAGCCGTACTTGATAGCGTCTATGTCCCACTTCCCGATGCCCGTCGCGTAAGCGTCGGACAAGTCGAGCTTCCCTTCCTTGTCGATCTTAACGAGCGGCGCAGGATAGTCCATTACCGACGCGCGGTTGTCGGTGCTGGCGGCGAAGTTGTGGCAGAGGCCCAGCGTATGGCCGGTCTCGTGTGCTGCAAGCTGACGTATTCTCGCAAGGACGAAATTTTCGATCGCCGCTGAGTCGTTCTCACCTTTCGCGTATGGAGCCAGGAGTCCCTGGGCGATCAGGTAATCCTGCCTCGCACGCAGCGCATCGAGTGTGACCTGACCCTTGATGATCTCCCCAGTCCTCGGGTCGACTATCGACTCGCCGTACGACCAGCCTCTCGTGTAGCGGTCGACCCACTGTATCACGTTGTACCGGATGTCCATCGGGTCGACGCTGTCGGGAAGGACCTTGACGATGAACGCATTCTTGAAGCCGGCCGCCTCGAAGGCTTTGTTCCACCAGCTTGCGCCCTGTATGAGCGCGTCGCGTATCGGCTGCGGTGCGCCCGGGTCGACGTAGTAGACAATCGGTTTCACCGGCTCGCTGAGCGCAGCATTCGGGTCTTTCTTCTGGAGCCAATGACGGATGATGCGTCTCTTGTGAATCGGCTCGCCGAGCGGCGCCGAGAAGTCCATGTAATGTATATCGAAGTATCCCGCCCTCGGATCGTACTCGCGGGGAACGTAACCGTCGTCGGGAAGTTTTATGAACGAATTATGAACATGGACGGTGATCGCGTCCGGGCTTGGCACGACCTGTTCCACCCATCTCCCCGGGTTATCTCCGACGAACGTTACGATCGCCTCGAACTCGGAGTTGTCCGGAAAATTTTTCGTGCGAGGAAGGTAAATGGCAGACCTGCCGGGATCGAGCCTGTAGTTTCCCTGTTTCTCATCCCGCAGAGTTTCGACAACATGGTGCGCATCCCTCAGGAGGAATCCGGTCGCGTCGACGAGAACCGTGTCCCCGCTTTTGGCAGCGACATCGAAGCCCCACAGGACCGACTGTGCGAAGGCCTCTCTTACCGCCATCTTTTCCATCTCATTCCCGCTCGTTGCTCTGAACGAAGGGTTCGGCTGGAGAAGGAGCACCTTCGGGCCGCTCTTGACGAAATCCACTATCCGCTCGTTCCCGATCTGTCCCCTGTCGAGGCCGATGTCGTTGGACCCGACACCGTGCGGCAGCGTGTTGACATAAAGGAACTCCTTGTTCCACCTGCTGATTTCGAGCCAGATTTTTCCTTCCTTCGCATCCCAGTAGAATGTGAAATAGCCGGGATATTCTTTCATGCCGGCGGTCTTTTCCCGTATCGTCGGAAGCGCGTTGCCATTCGCGGATCGCGCGAAAGATGTGCCGGCGAGGATGAGGAAGAGAGCGGTAAATGTGACGAGCTTTTTCATAGTTGTCGCCCTTTGTGTTGGTACTTGAGAAACAATCGGTTGCAGCTTTCGTCCGAGTCCTTTGAACCTACAAGCCCCACATAAAAAAGTCAAACAGAAATAGTGACTGTGTTATTCTATCTTCTTGTCGTCAGGCGGTAAGCGGACAACAAGAGGTATACACTGAATACTTATGTCGGTGGTGCTGTCGCGCTCCTATTGTGCCTGATCTCTTTTGCGCACAAAGAGGTGGATCGGTTAATGAGAACAGATGCGAGACATTCGTGACGTAACCATCACGACTTAACTTGCGGGGGAACTCAAAACACTTTTCGCCAATGTCCATTCACGCGGCTTCGTTCGATACAGCCTCATCAAGCCTTTGCCGCTGGGCGGCTGCCGCATGTTCACCTTTCTCTTGTTTCCGTGAGTATCTCCACTATGTCCTCACTGTTGAGACCCAGGTCCGCCCCTTTCACATCGAGGGGCGATTTCTTCCCGCTGACGGGCCTCAGCTCGAAGACAGAGCCATCCCGACGTTTGATGAGGACGCGTCCTTCCTTCTTTGCCTTGTCAAGTAAATTAGCCAGCTTCTTCCCTGCCTCGCTATACGTGAATGTCTCCACTTCAAGTCCTCTCCACCAAATATAACCACCGAGGCAAGAAGACGCAG
>JAJYJD010000080.1 GCA_021789755.1 Bacteroidota bacterium | reverse complement strand
GAGGTACCCGTTCTGAACGCTGCAGTTCTGCGCCCGGTCGGTGTAGTATTCCAATTCGTTGTTTCCCCACCCGTTGTTGTTGGTGGTTTCGTTCGACCATTTGGTCTGGTCGAGAGAGGTCCCGTTGAACTCATCGGACCAAACCAGCTTGTAACCCTGTGCGAACGATTGCGCAGCAGCAAGAAGCAAAAGCACCAGTACATTTCTGACAGCCTTCATTTTTCCTCCCCGAATATCAATTGAGCTAAATTCCCGTCATCCGGACTGAGGGCACAATGCGGGCACTTGTCACGGCACGCCTGCACGCCCACATACAACTTCATCAAGGTATGGGCTTCGATTTTTCTCCCATGTAATTTATCCATTCGTACCAGGGCCCGAGATACGGAAGAGCAGTGATTCTTCCGCCGAAGCCGATGTATTTATAAGTGAACATGGGAATGTTGATGACCTTCAGGTCCAGGAGATTCTTTTCGTTTATCGAATACCTGTACTTCCTGGCGAGACCGGCGATGTACTTGAAAAATTTCTCGTTGAATCTTTTCTCGAGAAGCTCGCTCCTGATCTCATTCTTCGCCGATTCAAAGTTCTGCTCGATACCGGTAGTGTCATATCTTCTGCCGATGAGTTTGATGATCGAGTAGCCGCTGTCTGTCACTATAGGTCCGAATACCTGGCCGGGTTTCAACTTTGACGCCGCCTTCCCGATTTCGCCGTATGAGTAAACTGAGAAATATCCGAAGCTCCCGCTGTCGGATCTTGTCCACGACCTCTCGGTGTATTCGCTCGCCAGGGCCGAGAAATTCTTTCCGGCGTGTAATTCCCTGAAGACCGTCTCCACGGTATCCAGGCTGTGAGTCAGGATCTCGCGGATATCCACCTGTTCGCGCTGTTTATTCTGCAGCTTCCGGCCGATGAGCTTTATTACAGAGTAGCCGCTGTCGGTTTTTATCGGGCCGTACACTTCGTCCATCTTCAGACCGGCGGCCGTCTTCCCGATTACACCGAACGAATCGACGGAGAAGTAACCCAACTCGCCGCCATTTGCCCTCGTCCAGGACCTCTCCGTGTATCGATCTGCCAGTCCGCGGAAGTCGGCGCCCTCCTCAAGTTTCTTCAATACCGTAGTGATCGTATCGATGTCGTGGTTGAGAATCTCCAGGACATCGACTTTCTCGCGCTCCCTGGATTCGTCGTAGTAGTTCCTGACATCCGAGTCGGTGACGTGTACCGAATCACGAAAGGTGTTCTTCAGCATCTTGGCAAGATAATCGTCTCCCCAAATCTTGATGTCCTCTCTGACATCGGGTTTGTTCTGAAGCCCCTCGTTCATTCCCTCGTTTGCGAGGAATTTGTACTGGATGTATTTGTTAATGCTCGCCATGAGATAATACGCGGTCGCCTGCGGTGACGGGTCTTTTACGAGGTACGGATAAACGAGTAGGCTGTACAAATATTCCTTTAGAGTTATCGGGCTTTCCCCGGCATGAACGAGGTCCTTGTTCAGCGATATCTCACCGAACCCGGCAGCGATTTTCATTATGTCGCCTTCGGCGAGGTATAGATACCCGCCCTCACCGAAATTGCGGTCTCGCTCCTTCTCCGCAAGGACGGACGAGATTTTACCCGCAAGGCTCCAGAAAATCGCGCTGTCGACAACCGCCTGTTTGTCACTATAGAACCGGTCGAGGTATTTTGTCCCGATGACCCTCGATTTTCTCATCCGTATGACTTCGAGAATGGACTTGTTGTAGTCGGGGTCACCGGCATTTGGCGGGACGCGATATTCAACTCCGACAAGTTTGAAAATGAACCACCCGCCTCCGGTCATGACCGGACTCGAGAAAGTGCCGGGCTTCAGGTTGAAAAGCGTGTCTTCCACGTAATCTTCAGCCATCTGGCCGTAGGTGATCCTAATGGGAGCCTTATTGGAATCGTACTCAACGACATCCGAATATTTCTCGATGGAGTCGAAAGGGACACCGCTCCTGAGCCGGGAGTAGTATCCGAAGATCGTCGAAGAGTCGCCGGCCGATATTATCTTCACCTTTAGTGTCCTGGAATATCTGTCCAAGGCCTTTTGTAAATCGGATTGTCCGATCTTCACCTTGCTCGCGACCACTTTTTTATAAAGCGCGTCTCTGACGTACAGGTCGCTGATCTGGCCGACGGATTCCCTGTAATAGTCGCTCGACGCATACCCCAGCCGCCGCGCCTCGAGGGCCAGGAGCTTCTCGGCAATGATGGAGTAGAGAAGGTCTTTCTTGGTGGTGTCCACATTTTCCTGATCGGGGGAGAGATGCGGGACGAGTTCGTACCTCATCCTGAACTCTCTTTCGCTTATCTTTTCATTCCCGACCGTGGCGACGGGCTTATCTGTCTTTTGTGCCGGGGCACCAAGGTTCAGGAGCATAAGCACGACGAATGAAAATCCGGCAATTTTCATCGTGGCAAATTTCCGTAGTGGTACAAGCATGCCGGTGAGTCGCAGGCGGAACCGTGGATTTGTTATTCCCATCTTATTTGAGCCCGAGTTGTTTTGCCATTCTGTAATAGTTCGAGGGGGCCAATCCGAGTTTCCGTGCAGCCTCCGTGTCCGATGCGGAATTTTTCCGGACGAACTGGAAATATCTCTCGCGGACCATTTTCTCCATCTGCGAAAGCGGGAGGGGATGACTCCCGAAAATCTGGTCCAGATCGTCTGCGGATGCGGGCCGCTCCTCTTCAAAGGCTGTCCCCAGGGCGCGTTTTGCCTGCGTCACGCTTACATGATCCTGGTCGACGAAGAGAAGCCGCTGCACGACGTTCTTCAGTTCCCGTACGTTCCCCGGCCACGAATAGTTCGACAACACCTCGAGAGCTTCCTTGTCCAGAGTCGGTTTCTCCTTTCCCATGCTTTTGCTGTAATGCCCGAGGAAATGGTCTATCAAGTGCGGGATGTCGCCCTTGCGCTGGGTAAGGTCGGGGACGCGTATGGAGATGACGTTGAGCCTGTAATACAGGTCCTCACGGAATCTCTTTGCCTTCACTTCCTCTTCAATATTCCTGTTCGTCGCCGCAATCACTCTGACGTCCACCTTGATCTTCCCCGTCCTGCCTATCTTCTCGATTTCCCCTTCCTGGATAACTCTAAGGAGTTTTACCTGCGCAGAAAGCGGCAGCTCCGTTATTTCATCGAGAAACACAGTCCCGTTGTTCGCTATCTCGAAGAGGCCCGGTTTCTTTTTGTCGGCTCCCGTGAAAGCGCCCCTCTCGTATCCGAACAGCTCGCTTTCGACAAGCTCGGAAGGGAGTCCGCCGCAGTTGATGGCCACGAAGTTCTCAAATTTCCTGGAGCTGTTGTAGTGTATGTTGTATGCAACCAGTTCCTTCCCCGTCCCCGAAGACCCGCTGACCAGTATATTGACATCGCTTTTGGAATATTTTGCCATGTCGCTCTTCAAGGCGACCACCAAATCAGACTCGCCGATGATTCGTTTATCCTCGAGGATATGCTCGACGTTTGTAACCAGTCTCTCATGCGACTTAAGCCAGGCTTTCTCTATCCTGGATTTCTCGTTCGCATTTATGATGCTCAAAATGAAGTCTGTCGGCTGGTAAATAAACTCTATGTCGCCCGGATATTTGGTGCCATACCAGTACGCCCCCGCCTTGATCAGCCTGTTCGCAAGGTTATAGTCGGTCACGTTGATGGTCATTTTCGTGATGACTATGATCTGCATGGAGGGAGCCTTCTCCTTTATTTTCCGGATCAATTCCTCTCCCATCAGCCCGCCGGAGAGATTAAGGTCCATTATGGCAACGTCGTAGGATCCGCCTTTCTCCGCGATGAGCTCGACGGCGTCATTACCGTCCGACACGACGTCCCTGACCTTTATCCTGTCTTCGAACGGCTTAATCGTGTTCTTGATGCGGATGACGTCATATTCCTCGTCTTCAATGAGAAGGAGGTTTATTATATCTTCACCGGGCATAGTGGCTCAGCCTTAGTTTTTGATTGTGATCGTGAATTCGCATCCGGCGTCGGGAAGGTTGGCTGCATCTACTGTCCAGCCGCAGCGTCTCGCCATTTCATAGGCGATGTAGCAGCCGTACCCGACGTTCTGGAAGGAAGCCTCTTTCGTGGAGACATTTTCGAGGAAGAGCTTCTTCACACCGTTCTCGTGCTGTTGCAGGAGATCCGGCGAAATTCCTTTGCCGTTGTCTTTGATGGAGATAGTGGAGATCCTCGATTCCCTGTTGTACCGCGTGGAGATCTGTATCTTCAGGTCCGACCTGCCCCCGTGGTCGATGCTGTTCTGCACCAGCGGCTCCACGATTTCCCAGATGACGAACTCATTTATGGAAACCGGCGGCAAGTCCTTCCCCTCATCAAATCCGATTTGGAATGTCCCGCTCTTTCTCGAAGTCCTGAGGAAGATCTTATCCACGAGGAACCTTATCACCTCATTAACGTCGGTGCAGAATATCGGGCTCCTGATGGTTTGAATGGGCGGATCGTACCACTTCATGTCGTAGATGATCCTGGATATGAAGTTGGCGTACTTGCTCACGCGGTACTTCACCTCGTCGATATTTCCTGCGGTAAGCGTGGCCAGGTCGCCGCGTATGAACCCGACTACCTTCTCCGCCTTGTGGTGAGTGTGATATATCCGTTTGGTAAAAGCCATCTCCTTTTCGTGGTTGACCTGCTCCTTTATGCTGTTCTCATGCTCGACCACGAGGAGCTTCTGCGCTTCATCCCTCTCTTTAACGGAATAGGATGATATGAAATACATCGAGAGGAGCCCAAGCGAGATAAGTGAGAGGTAGATAAGCGAAGTCTGATCATAGTTTGAAACGATCTCGCTCGTCACGAAGGAAAAGTCCGGTGTGTCTTTCACATAGACTGCGCCGACGTCTTCCCCGCGCAGAACGAGCGGGACAAAAGTGTTGAATGTGCGCCGGTTTGTTACGACGCTTACGATCTGTTGATCCGACGCCATCTGCGGACCCAGTTCCTTGAAAAGCTTAATCGCGTCGGCATGCCTGGAATTCTCATCGGCGACGTTCGTGGAATCGAGGAACAGAAGTGAAAACAGTGCCTTGCCGTCATCCACGGCATGCACCTTGTCGCCCCTCTTCAGCAGCACGCACATCTCTTCGGTGTTGCGCTGAAGCACCTGTTGAGTAAAAAGGATGTCGAATGCCTTGATGAGTTTGGCGGATTGGTCCGGAGTGAGGTCATGCCGCCCCCCCACGCTTTCAAGCAGGAGTTCGAAGGAGGTCGTCGTGAGATTGGCAGTCTTCTCAGCAGAATCTTTCTGGTACCACTCCTGAGCGCTCCCGAAAACCGACCTCATCGACGATTTGTTGATCAATGAGACGATGAGCTGGAAAGCGAAGAGCGTAACAAATATCACGCTCAAGTGCTTGGCCTGGAAGTGATGCTCTCTCCATTTCTCCATCAACCTTGTTTTGCTCATAGCTCACCTTCCCGATACTACTTGATTAGAATGCTTCCACTATCGATCGCCTCTGTCGCCTTCTCCAGAGCTGCCCTCGGAGACATCTCCCTCCTGATGGCCAGGTTCAGATAATATGAAAGGATATCGGAAATGCCCGTATACCTTTCGGAGAACGGACGGTACACGCCGTGCTTGAAAAGATTCTCGTAGAAGAGGAGCCTGGGATGCTTCTTCACGAACGAGGTATCGGAATAGACCGAGGTATTGGAAGGAAGATATCCGCCTGCCTCGTACATTATTTCCTGAGATTGCTTGCTCAACAGAAACCGGATAAACTCGGCCGCTTCGGGAATTTTGGTCGAAAATCTGGAGATCATCAGGTTCCATCCGCCGAAGACGTATGCAGGCTGCGACCCGCTCAAATGAGGCAGCGGCGTCGGGACACACTCGGAATATGCGGCTGGAAATTCCTCCCTCAGCTTCCTGTCTCGCGCAAATCCAGGCCAGCCGCGGAGAAACACACCCTTATTCTTCAGAAAGTAATCGTAGCTGTTGTCCTCCCTGAATCCGGTCACTTCCTCCGGAGACACGTGATACTTGTTGACCAGGTCGACGAGAAATTCCAGGGCCTTCTCCGCCTCGGGCGTCCGGAGCTGAAGCACGCCGTTTTCCAATATCTGTTTGTTGAGGCTCGCCAGAATCTCGGTATAGATGCATACCAGTCCTTCGAAATCGTCCGCCTGATAGACAAAAAATGGACCTGAGTTCCTTCCCAACTCCGAGTGAAGCCGGAACATGTCGTCCCAGGTGAGCGATCTTCTCAGACGATCGATCCACTCTTTGCCGTCGGGAAGTCTCTGCAACAGATCGCGGCGATAAAACATCACGGCGATGTCCAGATAAAGCGGCGCTGCGATCAGACTTCCGTCCACGGCGCAGGAGCGTGTGGCATAGCCGCTGAGCCTGTCGACCACTCCGGTGGGTATATATTTGTCCAGCGGCACTCCCCACCGCGCGAACCGCGGAACCCATATTTGGTCGACGGAAAAAACATCTATCCTGTCACTCTTGCTCCTGAAATATCGTGACAGGAGTTCTTTGCGGTCGTCCGTGCTGAATTTTGTGAACGGGAGGTTGACCGGAACGACCTTTATCCTTCCCTCGTGCTCCTTGTTAAAGAGGTTAATGACCTCCAGGTGAGCCTGTGAAATATTGTCGGCGAAAGATATTTCTACCGGCCCTTTGGATGCGCCTTCCGGGCTGTATCCCGGGAAAGCATAGAAGAGAAGAACAAAGGCTGCTACGAGTACGGAAGTTATGATAGCATAAAGGCGTTGGTTGGAATTTAAGTTAAATCCCTTATTTCGAGTGTCAGCATCGCGGTCTTTTGGCATCTCATACCTCGCATTTCACGATCGAATTGTCAGCCACTGGAGATTCCTCTGGGCGGAATCTTACACGAGCCCCTCCATAAATTTCGCCGCTCAGGAAAGTCAATATAATCGCCATCAGCTCACATTTCCATCCATCTGGGAAGACCGTCAAGATTTTCACGCAATGTTTACCTGGACAATGTCCATGTCCTTCGGACGCGGGTAGGATGGAGCAGCCCATCTGACCGGGCTTACCTCACCTTCAAACCGAGAGCCTCGAGGTAACCGTAGTTTATCGTGCAGTTCGACAGAGTGCAGTTGTTTATGTAATCTTCCAGCGCCGACTCAACGACACCTGAGCTCGGCCGATTCTTGCGAATCTTCTCGAACGTCGACCTGTCGCTGTTCGCGAAATCTATCACAGACTCGTATTCCTTCGTCATTTTAATGGACGCGATGCAGGTAGGGGCATCGAGCTTCTTGTAAGGCCAGAAACACCACCCGATATCGTTCCTCTCGAGCAGACGGCGGAAAGAGTCTATCCAGCCATTCCGGTTCTCGCCCGATTCGCCCAGCCAGATCGGCACATCGCAGGTATCCCGGAAGTTCACGTATTCCTGAATGACGGCCTGAGTAGTGTCGCTCCAGTATTTATGAAATGTGTAAACGACTTTGTCGTCGAACGGCTTCCCGAATATTTTGAAGTTGGTATCCCACTGTGCACCGCCGAGAATGATCAGGTGATTTTTGTCGACCTGTCTGATAGCGGCGGTGATTTTTCGGTACAACGGTTCGAGCAAAGGATTGAGCTTGTCGACGTTAAAGTACGGCGCTATCGGTTCGTTCAGAAGATCGTAGCCGATCACGGCAGTGTCGTTTCTGTACCTCTCCGCAATTTTTCGCCAGAGACTTACGGCAAGGTCCTGGCTTCTCTCGCTCTCGAACAGGAACGGATAACCGTAGCTATCGTCTATGTTGTCTCCGGTCTGCCCGCCCGGAGCGCAGTGCATATCGAGTATCACCCATAACCCGGCATGATCGCACCAGGTGACCACGCTGTCGAGGTACCTGAATCCCGTCGAGTCCCACACGTCCGGATTTCCCTCCCGGACAAATAACCTGTAATCGAACGGGACGCGCACCGAATTCAGCCCTGTGCTTTTTATGAACTCAATATCTTTGCCGGTTATGTAGTTTCTCCGATATGCGGTCCAGAATTCATCCGCCTTTTCCGGACCGACAAGTTCGTTGAAGACTTCGTATATGAGCCGGGGTGAATTCGCTTCCTTGAACTTGAACATGTAGCCTTCCGGCTCGAGCCAGTTGCCGAGGTTCACTCCTCTGAGGAGGAGCGGTTTCCCGTCCGGAGATATTATTTCCTTCCCTTTCGTCGAGACAAACCCGTTCCCCGCCCGGGAAGAGCCGGGAGAGAGTATCAGCAGCGCGACCAGAACGGGGAATAATCGAACATATAAATACCGCTTCGATTTTATGCCGGCGCCGTGCATGCGACTCAACTCTTCTTCCTGTAAACCCTGACATAATCGACTGCCATTTTCTGCGGGAAATATGTCGTATAGTCTGGACTTCCCGGCCAATTACCGCCGACGGCAACGTTCAGTATCAGGAAGAACCGCTTGTCAAACGGCTGCGTTATGTAGGTCTTGTAATACATCGTGGAGTCGACAAACCAGCTTATGGAAGTGGAATCCCATTCGATGGCGAAAGTATGGAATGAAGCGCTGAAGTATCCGCCCGGCAGGACGTATGTCCCCTGTCTCATCTGCTGCGGCTGGCCGAAATGCAGAGTGCCGTAGATTTTATTAGCCTGCTGACCGAGCATCTCCATGATGTCAATTTCACCGCTGAGGGGCCACCCTCCGTAGTAGGAATCGGTCGGCATCATCCATATAGCCGGCCACAACCCCTGTCCGTACGGAAGCATTGCTCTCACCTCGACTCTTCCGTAAGTCCAATCACCTTTGCCCTGAGTTGTCATTCGTGCGGAGGTATAATCTTTTCCGAGATAGCTTTGTGCGAGAGCCTGAATGACCAGGCAGCCGCTGTCAACGTAGGCGTTCTGCGGATTGGCTGTGTAATATTGCAATTCGTTATTGCCGCCTCCGTTTCCGTTCACTTCAAAATTCCACTTGGAGAGATCGATACCGGACGAGTCGAATTCATCATGCCATACCAGTTCCCATCCCGGAAGGCTCGGTACGTTCGTAGAATCGAGCGGGTTGACGACGGAGTCGGCTTTCTTGCAGCTGAAAAACGAAAGCGATAATAAGCAAACGACGATAAGGGCTATCGCGCCTTGTGTTCGCATGACAACCTCCATCATCAATACGTCAAACCGAAACCATAAGGGAAGAGCGGATCATAGTTCGGATCGCCGTAGTTTATGGGGATCTGTTTCATATCTCTCGGCCACGAGTGCGAGAGTTTCCCTGTCGGTTTATAGTCGCCGAAAAGCACATCCGCGACTCCTTCCCCTTCAGTGCCGGGAAGCCACGCCGCGACGAACGCGTCGCAATCTGCCAGGGCTTCATTTACAATCATCGGTCTGCCGGATACGAGAACGACAACGACAGGAATTCCCGCACGCTTCACGTTTTCTATCGTCGTCATATCTTCTTTCGAGAGAGAAAGGTCTGACCTGTCGCCCGCGCCTTCGGCATAAGGGGTTTCGCCTACGACAACGATTCCGGCGTCGGCGCCCGCGGCACCGCTTCCGTCAGACGAGTAGACCACGTCGGTTTCCGGCGAGACCGTCTCCTTGATTCCCTGTAAGATGGTTGTGCCCGTCGTGATGTCGCCGCTCGACCCCTGCCAGGAAATCGTCCAGCCGCCGCATTGATTGCCGAGATCGTCCGCGTTTTTTCCGGCAACTACAATACGCTTCAGATTTTTGCCGAGAGGAAGGACCTTATTTTCATTCCTGAGAAGGACTAACGATTCCCTGACGCATTGACGCGCGACCTGACGGTGCGCCTGGGACCCCACTTTACCGGTAAGAGAACTATCGGAGTATGGATGTTCGAACAATCCTTTCAAAAACTTTACGCGGAGGATTCTCCGGACGGCGTCGTCAATCCTGCTGACCGGCACCTTTCCGTCGTCGACGAGCGCAGTCAGTGTGGAAATGAACCTCTTGTAGTTATCCGGAACCATTACCATGTCGATGCCGGCATTAACCGCGGTTTCAATCTGGTTGCTGTAATCGCCCTGAAGCTGGTCGAGTGCGGCCCAGTCGGAGACGAGGAACCCCTTGAAACCCATTTCGTTCTTCAAGACGTCAGTAAGAAGGTACTTGTTCGCACTCATCTTCAGGCCGTTCCAGCTGCTGTACGAGACCATTATCGAGCCCACGCCGTCCCTGATCGCTTCCAAATACCCGGGGAGATGGATTTCCCTGAGCGTCGCTTCGTCGCAAACGGTGTTGCCCTGATCTTTGCCCTCCGCCGTGCCTCCGTCGCCGACAAAGTGCTTCGCGCACGCCAAGACCAACGACTGGTCAGAAAGATTTTCGCCCTGAAAGCCTTTGACCTCCGCGCCGGCCATCGTCACCTGCAGTCCCGGAGTCTCGCCGAAACTCTCGTATGTCCTTCCCCACCTTATGTTTCTCGCCACCGCAATACACGGCGCAAACGTCCAGTTAATCCCCGTTCCGGCGACTTCTTCAGCCGTTACTCTCGCCGCCTTTTCCACCAGGGCTGAATCCCTTGTGCATCCCATCCCGATATTCTGCGGGAAGATGACTGCGCCTTTCACGTTGTTGTTCCCGTGCACGGCATCTATACCGTACAGCAACGGAATTCTCAGCCTTGTCCGCAGTGCGTAAGATTGGAACTCGTCTACCATTTCAACCCAGCTGGAGGGAGCATTGACCGCGGGACTGGAACCCCCGCCGCTGAGAACAGAGCCGAGAAAGTAGTTCGTTATATCGCTGTCCGATTTGAGGTATCTCCTGTCGACTTGAGTCATCTGGCCTATCTTCTCGGCAAGCGTCATTTGGGACAGCAGCTGATCCACTTGCTTCTCGACGCCAGCTGAATCGGTGCGGGAGGCCGACTGACCTGCATCACCCTGACAGGAAATCAGAACGAGAACGAACGCTGTTATCGCGACTCTGAGGATGGGTATCATACTGATATATGAACCACTGGAAATGTTCTTGTTGCCTGGGATTAAGGATGTCATTGTCTATTCCTGATTTTAAGCTACTCTTTGTGTTGAAATAACGGGGCGATGGCCTTTAAGCCCGTAATAGAAGATGTATATGTAACATAGCACCGGCAGGAGAAAGGCATGGTGTATGCCGATTCTGTCCGCGAGGAATCCCTGTATCACCGGTATGACAGCGCCGCCGACTATTGCCATGCAAAGAATCCCGGATCCCTGCCCCGTGTGTTTTCCAAGACCGTCGATCGCAAGTGTGAAAATTGTCGGGAACATGATGGAGTTGAACAGTCCGACGAGAAGGATGGAAATCATCGCGAGGTACCCGAACGAAATCATCGAAGTGATTACAAGAAGGGCGGCGAACACGGCATTGAATGCGAGCACCGTCCCTGGTTTGATTTTTCTCTGGACACCGGACCCTATGAATCTCCCCACCATTGCTCCTCCCCAATAAAAGGAGACGAACTTCCCGGCCTGTGCCGCGGTGATTCCTAGAACGGCGGGGTTACCGATATAGTTTACCAGGAAACTGCCGATCGACACTTCGGCGCCGACGTACACAAAAATTCCAGCCGCGCCGAGAACAAGATGTCTGTAACCCCACGCGCTCGAATGGTGTGCATCCAGGTTTCCGCCGTCACCTGTACTCGAACCGACGCTGCCGGCCTCGATCTGCGGAAGCTTCAGAAAAGCAAACACCGCCGCTATCACAAGAAGGGCAGCCGCCAGCCAGAGATACGGCACCTGCACGGCGCTCGCCTGCGTGAGCCGATACACGGAGAGTTGAGCAGGATCCATTCGTTGGATATCCTCGGCACTCTTCACGGCCACAGAGAGGATCACCAGCGCGCCGAAGTAAGGAGCGATCGTCGTCCCGAGCGAGTTGAACGCCTGAGTGAGGTTCAGCCTGCTGGATGCCGTCTCCGGCTTTCCCAGGATCGCGACGTATGGATTCGCCGCCACCTGCAAAAGTGTAATTCCGGAGGCGAGCACAAACAGCGCCACGAGAAAGAGAGGATAAGATTGCATCCCGGCAGCCGGATAGAATATCAGACATCCGACTCCCGCCGTCACGAGTCCGATCACTATTCCTCTCTTGTAGCCTATCCTCTCGACTATCGTTCCCGATGGAAGAGAGACTATGAAGTACGCCGCGAAAAATGAAAGCTGTACCAGCATGGCTTCAGCATAGTTGAGGAGGAAAACTGCCTTGAGATGCGGGATCAGTATATCATTCAAACAGGTTAAGAATCCCCACATGAAAAAGAGTGTGGTCAATACGGTCAGTTCCGCAGTGTAAGTGACCTTCGTGTTTTGTGCAGCTCCATTGATTCCCATGCTTGGAGCAGTAGCAGACATAACAGACTCCTTTGTTTTGAATTCGGTGGAGAAGTGCAGCAACAAGAATTCATTTTCAAACGCCGATACACGACCCTGGGTTACGGCCGGGAAAGCGACAGCTAATTCTGGTCAAATACCATGCCCCTCGCGAAGTGCTCAAAGACGGCATCTCCAATTCAAAAATGTAGATTAGCGCACTGGGTGAAACTTACCTGGCTGAGATTTTATCATTCTGATAAGAGGCTTTATTGAAATGTAAATCTTCGCCCCTCTGAATAATCTGACAGTCGTAACGCAAAATGCAGAACTGGCGGATAACGGGAGCTATTTACAGCGGGATGATGACTCGAACTTCTTGAGTGCCAAATTTCTTCTCGCTATCGAGAATATGGTAGGGAGAGACTCTTTCGAGGACATGGCCGAAATCTTTCCGGAAAAATCCAGCCCAATTCCCACTTTTCGTCGGAACAATTACGTAAGCCACCTCTCGGGCCGGAAAAAAAGAGTCCCGCCGAATAGCGGGACTCGTTGAAAGAGCGGTGTTCCGGTCGGATCACTTCATCAAAATCATTTTCTGGACTTGAGAATAGGCCGGGGTTGATAACCTGTAAAAATAGACACCGCTGGCAAAACGCGAGCCGTCAAACGTTACGTTGTGATACCCTGCTGTCTCTTCACGGTCGACCAGGGTTGCGACCTCACGGCCGAGGACATCATAGACTGCCAGTCTAACTTTACCAGGT